>NZ_JBFBJT010000010.1:0-95279 GCF_040686175.1 Streptomyces sp. NPDC086077
TGAGCCATGGATCCATCGACACCCCTCCCAGGTGCGGCATGCGGGAGAAGGCGCGTCGGCTACCAGGATCAAGCTGCAGCCAAAACGCTTTTGTGGCTATTTTATCCTTATGGCCGCCGAATTTGGCGATCTTCAGCCCTTGCGAGGCACACGCGGACCCCCTGCACCACGACTGACCTTGGGCCGCTGTCCTGCCGCACCTGGCGGATCGAGGCCACGGCTGAGGATGGTGTTGGCGGTAGGGGAGCGGCTGGCGGGGCACTCCTGGTGGTATACGGTGCCGCGGTCACGGACGAAGCCCGGAGCGGCGGGACGTCCGGCGAGCGCAGCAACGGTCGATGCCGTCGGTGAGGCGAGGTGAGGACGCGTGGACCAGGAGCGCGAGGCCGGTGGGCGGCGGATGCTCGCCGGCCTGCTGGATGCCAGCCATCTGTTGCCCATCGACCGCCTGGCGGAGGCGGCGGCCGAACATGCCCGGGCCGCGGGCTTCACCGACGTGCTGATCTACCTGGGGGATCTGCAGCGGCGGGTGGTGCGCCTGCTGGAGGGGCCGAAGCCGCCCGACGGTGGTCACCAGACGGAGATCCGGATCGATGGCACCGCGCCGGGGCGGGCGTACCAGTACGGCCACATGGTGTCCGCTGATCCGTCAGAGGGCGAGGGTTCGGCGTGGTGGGTTCCGATCCTGGACGGCACCGAGCGGCTCGGGCTGCTGTATGCGGCAGCGGAGCATGACGACGCCCGCACACAGGAGGACCTGGACCGGCTGGCCGCCCTTATCGCTCTGATCCTCGTCAGCAAGCGGACCTCCAGCGACACGCTGGCGAAACTGTGTCGCACCGAGCCGCTGAACATCGCTGCCGAGATGCAGTGGAATCTGATGCCGCCGGGCACCTACGCCGACGGGCGGGTGATCATCTCCGCATCGATGGAACCGGCCTACCAGATCAGTGGCGATGCCTACGAGTACGCCACCGACGGACCCCTGGTGCATCTGACCATCTTCGACGCGATGGGTCACGACACCGCCGCCGGCCTGAGCGCGGCCCTCGCTTTGGGAGCCTGCCGCAACGCCCGCCGGGCAGGGGCCGACCTGGTTGCCAAGGCCGAGGGCGTAGAAGCAGCGCTGGTTGAACAGTACGACCACCACCGCTACGTCACCGGCGTCCTCGCCACCCTCGACACCCGCACCGGCATGCTCAGCTGGGTCAACCGCGGCCACTTGCCGCCCATCGTCATCCGCGGCAGCCGCTGGACCACCCACCTGAAATGCCCGCCCGCCCATCCCATGGGCACCGGTCTGGGCCTGGACAGCACCGTCTGCCACGAACAGCTCGAACCGGGAGACCGCATCGTGCTGTACACCGACGGCATCACCGAGGCCCGCGGCCCGGCCGGAAACGAATTCGGCGTGGACCGATTCACCGACTTCATCATCCGCCACCACGCCGATGGCCTGCCCGTCCCGGAAACCTTGCGCCGCCTGGTCCACGCCGTCCTCGACTACCACGAGGGCAAGCTTCAGGACGACGCCACCGTGCTGCTGTGCGAATGGCTCGGGCCGAGCCCGAGCGGCACGGGAGCAGCAGCCGCCCTGGTCGGCCTGCCAGAAGCCCAGCCAGCTCCCGACGAGCGGACGGACACGGCGACATGACTACCGACCTGCGCGTAAGCCGACGCTACCGCCGTCTTGAGTCTCTGCTGCCGCTGGCGTCAGGTGACCAACAGGCGGTTGAAGAACGAGCGGTAGTGGCGTAGGGCCTGCCGCAGGTCCTCGGTGTTCGCCTGTTCGCCCCGGTTCCACTGCCCTTCCAGTTCTTGTTTGTGGTCGGCGAACGTCGTGGCCAGCCTCTGCATGACGTCGGCGACGAGTGCATCGGCGGTGTGTACGGCGTCGCGCGGGTCGTCCACGAACTTGTTCTGCACCTCCTGCCAGCGTGTGCGGAAGCCTTCCTCGTCCTCCGGGGTGAGGAGCTGCGGGACCTCGTCCTGCGTGCTGGAGTCCGTTCCCGCCGCCGCGTCCTGAGTGGCTCCGCCGACCCCCGTGGTCTCGTCTTCCGCGGGCTTGCCTGTCGTGTCGGTGCTTTCACCAGGGAAGGTCGGTACGTCGGTCGGTGTCCTGGTCGCGCCCTCCTGCGTGGACCCTTCTCGTGGGTGGGCGAGGTCGTCGGTGGACAGGCCGCTCGTGGTGGCGGTATCCGGTATGTCTCTGCGCTCCATGTCTCCTCCATTCCGGGGGGGGGCATTCCCTCCCGGATCGGGGCTACGGGCGATTCGCCGATCTGTTCAGGCCGGGGCGTGGCGGCGTGGACCGCCGCCGTCGGAGAGCAGCTCGTCGAACAAGGCCCGGTAGTGCACCATCGCCCCCCGCAATTGCTCCGTTGTCGCCTCGTGCCGGGTGCTGAGCTCGTCGACATCGTGCGCGGCCCGGTAGTGCTCGAGTGTGCGGCTGTGCTCGACCGAGAGGTCTTTGAGCTGCTGCTCGAAGTCCTGGGTCGGGTAGCCGCGCTCGTGCATCAAGGAGGTCACGAGGCGATCCGCGTCGTGGACGGCATCCTCGGGACGGTCCACGAACTCTTCCTGAACGCTGGTCCAGTCCCTGGAGTACCGATCCCTCACGCCGCTGTCCAGTGGCTTGATGTCCAGCGCGTCATGCCGTTTCTCGCGGGCCCTGAGCTCACGCTCGCCGGCCATGCGGTTGTCGGCGTCCCCCATCGTTCGTTCGTACTCCGGGCCGAAGCGCTCACGTAGCTTCCGGCGGCGCATGAGCAGCGAGGCCGCCACGGCCGCCACGGCGATCACCACCACGATGGGAACGATGATTGCCAGAAGTGTCCCTGTCGACATCGGGCAGACCTCCTCACTTACGCCTTTATGTGCCTTTCTATGACGAATTGCCGCTTCTTTGCCTTTGAAACGAGGTGCGTTCTCCGGCTGTACAGGTCGGTCTTATCCGGTGCGTCGACTCACCGCTGCCAAACGGCCGTCGCCTCCCGGGACGGCGGATGCGGGCGCGGACGGACCGCAGGAGGACCCCGTCCTGGCCCTGATCGGGGTGCTACTCCCGCGGCGCCGTACGTCGCCACCGCGTCACGCTTGGCTGTGACGCTGGTCGCCGCTGTGTCGGCGGAGCCGGTGTGTGTGGCGCACGATGTCGTCGACACGCGCGGCGAGGTCGGGGTGGTCGGACTCCAGATGCGCGTGTGTAGCTGTCAGGGGGCCGACGAGGGCGGCGGCGTCGTTGTCGGCGAGGGCGGCACTGAGCTCGGCGAGCGGGGTGCGCGCGGCGCTGGAGAGGTCGGTGAGCGCGGTGATCTGGCCGGCGAGCCGGCGAAGGTCCGCGGCGTTGACGCGGGCCCAGGCGGTGACGGTGCGGTCGGCGGCGCGGCGGTCGCGGGCGGCCCGAACCCGCTGTTCGCCCGTCGACCCCGGGCTGCCTGGGCGTACGCGCAGATAGCGGCGCTCGGCGGCCTGGCGGCTGGAGACGCCGAGGGGGTGGGCGAGCTCGGCCCAACTGGCGCCCGCCTCCCGGGCCACTTCGATCAGGCTCGGTTCCCACTCGGCCAGCTGGTCGCGCACTTCGCGCAGCAGCAGGAGTGCGGCGAGTGCCTGCTCCGAGCTGTCCTGGCCCGGCTCGGGGTGCTTACCGTCCGGCGAGGTCCGGGCGGCGCGCATGACCTCGTTGATCTGGTGCAGCGCCGCGGCGGCGGCGACGAAAGATGCCGGGGTGATGCCGCGGCCATGGGCGGTGGGCTGATCGTCAACGGTCATGAAGCCTCCTGATTCTGGCGTCGTCATCTGGATGACGCATTCACTTGTCATCGTCTGGATGACGTGTTACAACGATGGCAGGTGAACGCATTGGCAGCAAGTGCCTGACTGACCGCTGGAGGTGTTTCACGATGTTGATGCGCACCGATCCCTTCAGGGAGCTCGACCGCCTCACCCAGCAGCTTTTGAACACGACCGGGACTTGGTCGCGGCCGTCGGCGATGCCCATGGACGCCTATCGGGAGGGCGAGGAGTACGTGATCGCCCTTGACCTGCCCGGTGTGTCCGCGGACGCGATCGACATCGACGTCGAGCGGAACATGCTGACCGTCAAGGCCGAGCGGCGGCCTGTCACCAAGGCGGACGACGTGCAGATGGAGCTCTCCGAGCGGCCTCTGGGCGTCTTCTCCCGCCAGGTCATGCTGGCCGACACCCTGGATACCGAGCGGATCAAGGCGGACTACGACGCGGGTGTGCTGACCCTGCGTATCCCGATCGCCGAGCGCGCAAAGCCGCGCAAGATCGCCATCGGCGGCGGCTCCGCGCACAAGGAGATCAGCGGCTGAGTCTCCGCCCCAGCCGCGCGCCGGAGGCCGGGGGCGGCCTTCCCCGCGGTCGCCCCCCGGCCTCCGCTCTCCGCCGCACATGCCAAGGGAGCAGCGATGACCATGCGATGGGAGGCGTTCCTCAACCAGGTCCGGGAACGCGGCGAGTACAAGACCACTGAGGAAGCCGAGCGGGCGGCCCGCACCGTGCTGGCCCTGCTGGGCGCGCACCTGGTGGGACGGGTACGGGCGGAACTGGCCGCCCGGCTGCCGGAACACTTGGCACTCATCCTGCTCAATCCGCTCCAGGCACACGAACCGCTCTCCCCTGAGCGATTCGTACGGGCCACCGCGGCATGGATCGAGGGAGCCACGGAACAGACCGCGACGTGGGACGTGAGCGCTGTGCTCAGCGTGGCCGCCGACGCGGCGGGCGACGAACTCACCCGCCGCATCCTGCTCCAGCTCCCAGCGGGATACGACCTGCTGTTCGGCCACCCCCAGCCCGCATAGCCCCGGCAGCGGCACCTCTTCCCCCACCCGAGCGAGGCCGGTGGTCGGCGGGCGAGTCCCGGCCACCGCTTCGCGATCACCTGAGACGAGAAAGGCAACCGCGTCACCGATGATTCCCCTGCAGGAGCCGCGCCGGTCCACCGCGGGTATGACGTTCGAGCAGATGCTGGAAAGAGTGCGTCACGAAGGCGCATACGCCACCTGCGCACAGGCCGAGGAGTCCGTGGGCGCCGTGCTGGCCGCCCTCGGACGCCAGATCACCGGCGACGAGCGAGTGGAGCTCGCGGCCAGATTGCCCCACGAGGCCGCCGTCGCCTTCACAGCCCAGATCCCCGCCACCGAACGCCTCACCGGCTGGGGCTTCGTCAAAGACGTGGCGTCCCACACCGGCGGCACGGCAGCCACCGCCCGATGGGACACCGGTACCGTCCTGCGCATCGTGGCACAACTCGCCGGCGAGGAACTCCTGAGTCGCATCCTCGCCCAACTCCCCTCCGGCTACGCCCTGCTGTTCGGCCGTGCCGAACTCACCCAGGCGGCCTGACGCACGCGGCACGCGCTCATCGCGATCCAGCCCGTGCTACGCGATCCGACCCGGCTCTGCGGCGCAAGTTGCCGGCAGCGCCGGGTCGTTGTCTCACATGTGCACCGCGAGACCGAGCGGGCAGCCCGGCAGTGCCGACTGCTCCGGGCGCCCGCCTGGTGAGCACCGACCGCAAGGACCACGCCGCCCAGATCGCGCAGGTCCACCTCGATGCGCGAGGCGGGACGGTGTCGGCCGAGTCCGGGGTCGGCCGGACAGGTGAAAACGTGCAGGTCGGCATGCCGGCCGAAGCGGAGCCGAGTGGGTCGGGCCACGGACCGGTCCGTCCTGCCCAGGCGTTCCGGCGCCGGGCCACGGCGGGCTCCGCGGCCACACCCACGCCGCCCGTGTGCTGCGGATCTCGTCGGTGCAGCCGGGTCGTCCGGCCCCGGCAGGTGGCCAGCTCCGGGAAGACGGCCTCCCGTGCCCGGAGCCCGCTTAAGAACGGCTGTCACACCGCTCCGCCCCACCTTGTCTGTTTGGTGAGCACAACCAACAGAGGGAACCATGCGTGAGATTCTGATCGTCGGCGGGGGCTACTCGGGCTTCTACACGGCTTGGGGGCTCGAGAAGAGGCTGCGCAAGGGCGAGGCCAGGGTAACGATCGTGGACCCGCGCCCCTACATGACCTACCAGCCGTTCCTGCCGGAGGTCACGGCGGGATCGGTCGAAGCACGCCACGCCGCGGTGTCGTTGCGGCGACACCTGAGCAGCACCCGAATCATCGCGGGCAGCGTCACGCAGATCCGCCATGCGGACAGAACGGTCGTCGTCCGGCCCGCGAGCGGAGCCGACTACGAGCTCGGATACGACATCCTCGTGGTCACCGCCGGCGCGGTCACTCGTACCTTCCCGATTCCGGGGCTCGCCCAGCAGGCGATCGGTCTGAAGCACGTGGAAGAGGCGGTGGCCGTTCGTGACCAGCTGATGACCGCCTTCGACCAGGCAGCTTCGCTGCCGCCGGGCGCGGAGCGCCGGAAGCTGCTCACCGTGACCTTCGTGGGGGGCGGCTTTTCCGGCGTCGAAGGTTTCGGTGAACTGCTGTCGCTGGCGACCGCCATGCTCGAGTCCTATCCGGAACTGAGCTTCGACGAGCTGTCCTTCCACCTGGTCGAGGCCCGTGACCGCATTCTGCCCGAAGTCTCGGACGGGCCCGGCGCCTGGGTGGTGCGCTCACTGCAGCGGCGAGGTGCGCGCGTCCATCTGAACACGCAGCTCGTCTCGGCCGTGGACGGACACGTCGTGCTCTCCAGCGGTGAGAAGTTCGACTCCGCACTGATCGTCTGGACAGCGGGCAATGCCTCGAACCCGGTCGTGCACAACCACACGGACCTGCCGGTCGATCAGCGAGGCCTGCTCGTGGTCCGCCCGGATCTTCGCGCGGGCACCGACAGCGACCCGGTGCCGGACGTCTGGGCCGCCGGGGACGACGCCGCGGTGCCGGACCTGGCGTCACCCGTTCCGGGGGCACACACGGTGCCGAACGCCCAGCACGCCGTACGACAGGGCAAGCTGCTCGCGAAGAACATCGTGGCGAGCCTGCACGGAGGCAGGATCCGTCACTATCGCCACAAGAGCCTGGGAGTCGTGGCGACGCTCGGGTTGGGGCGAGGCATCTTCCAGTACAAGAGCATCGTCATCAAGGGTGTTCCCGCCTGGCTGATGCACCGCGGCTACCACGTTCTGGCCGTGCCCACGTGGGAGCGCAAGGTCCGTGTTCTCAGTGTCTGGCTCACTGCGGCCCTGTTCGGCCGGGACCTCGTCTCCCTGGCCTCCGTCCAGCACCCACGGGACGCGTTCGTTGCCGGTGGCGATCCGCAGCGCCCCGGCGAGGGGCACAGGAGCGACCAGGTGCCGGCGTGAGCCGGCGGCGGGCCGCTCACACTCTCATTCCTTCCTTGGAGGCACAGTATGGACGCGCGTGAGGAGGCCGCACGCGGCTTGATCGACATGGAGCACTTCTTGTACAGGCAGGCCCACATGGCCGCGGCGAGACGACGTGTCGCAGCCTTCCTCGCCTATGTGCCGGAACTGACGATGGAGCAGAGAGTCCGTATCGAGCGCTGGTACGTCGAAGAGCAGCGACACGTCGCGCGCATGGTGACGGGACACATCACCAACGCCCTCGAAGCGGCGCAGGAAGAGCATGAGCTGCGCTTGGGACGATGGCTGCGGGGGACCAGGACGTCGATGATCCTGATCAGCCTGACCATGGTGCTGATCGTCGCTGTGATTCTCGGCTCGCTGCGCTGACGCGGCCCCCACCCATGTCACAAACAATCGGGCCACCCGGTCATAAAGGTGACAGGAACTAGCACACCCGGACCCCGCGGTGCCGGTGCGCAGTGCCTTCACCGGTGAAAGTTGAGTGGTGACGTATGGAAAACGAGAGCACGTCGACCCGTGCGCGGCTGGGTGGGGCGGGGATGGGGGAGAAGGTCGCCCAATGGGTCGACCGCCGGCTCGGGACCCGCCACCTCAAAGGGACCGTCATGAGCAGGGTCTTCCCCGACCACTGGTCCTTTCTCCTGGCGCAGATCTGTCTCTACAGTTTTCTCGTCCTCCTGGTGACAGGTATTTACCTGTCCTTCTACTTCCACCCCTCCTCCGCGCCCATGGTGTATCAGGGCAGCTACGCCCCTCTGCGGGGCCAGCTGGTGTCGGAGGCCTTCAACTCGACCATGCACATCTCCTTCGACGTGCGCGGTGGCCTCCTGATCAGGCAGGCCCACCACTGGGCGGCGCTCATCTTCGTCGCCGCCATGTTGACGCATGTGATGCGCGTCTTCTTCACCGGTGCCTACCGGATGCCGCGTGAGATCAGTTGGGTAATTGGCCTGCTCCTGCTGGTCCTGGGAATGTTCGGCGGACTGACGGGATACGACCTGCCGGACGATCTGCTTTCCGGAACCGGGCTGGCGGTCGTGAACGGGACGCTCCTGTCCATACCCGTGGTCGGCACCTACCTGTCAATGTTCCTGTTCGGGGGAAGCTTCCCGGGCGACGACGTGATAGGGCGCTTCAACACGATCCACGTCGTCCTCATACCCGCCGTCATGGTCACCCTCATCGTCGTGCAGATCGTGCTGTTCCGGCGGCAGGGCAACGCGCAGTTCCCCGGACCAGGTCGAACCAACCGCAATGTCGTCGGTCTGCCCTTTCGCGTGTACGCCGCAAAATCCGGGGGCTACTTCTTCCTGGTCACTGGAATGATCTTCACCATCGCGTCGATCGCGCAGATCAACCCCATATGGCGCTACGGGCCCTACCGTGCGGACCAGGTCTCGGCGGGGTCCCAGCCCGACTGGTACATGGGCGTCGCCGACGGCCTGCTCCGTGTCATGCCCGGCTGGGAGATCAACGCGTGGGGTCACACCTTGGCTCTCGACAACCTCATCCCGCTGATGGCAAGCGCCGGCCTCTTCCTGGCCCTCGGTGTCTATCCCTTCATCGAGTCCTGGGCGACGGGTGACGATCGCGAACACCATCTTCTCGACAGACCACGCAACCGCCCGGTGCGTACCGGCTTCGGCGCGGCTTGGCTGACCGCCTACGGCGTGGCCCTGATCGGAGCGGCCAACGACCTGATCGCCACTCAACTGCACGTGTCCGTGAACGCGGTGACGTGGGCGGTCCGCGTCGGGCTCGTCGCGGCCCCGCCGATCGCCTACGTCGTGGCGAAGCGGTGGGCTCTCGGTCTCCAGCGTCGGGACCGCGACATGGTGCTGCACGGCCGGGAGACGGGCGTCATCCGCCGACTGCCACATGGCGAGTTCGTCGAGGTTCACCAACCGCTCGCCCGGGCGGACCTGTACACCCTCACGGCACACCAACAGTACGCACCCCTGACGGCCGCCCCTGTCGCAGCCGGCCACGGGGCGGATCCCAGGCCGACCGCATCCGCGCGGCTGCGAGCCGGGCTCAGCCGCGTCCTCTACGGTCCGGGCACGCAGATCCCCAAGCCGACGGCGGACGAGGACCGGCAGATCACCGGCCCGCACCGGCCCTGACCAGGGCCGCGTTACGTCGGTCGGCCGTGGCGGACCACAGTCCCCTGGTCCTCGACCTCGGAAGGCCAGGGGACTGTCGGCATCAGGGTGTGTCGTTCTCCGGAGGAGGCGTCGGTGACGGGGGAGAGGCGGAGGACGGTGTGACGCCGTCGATCAGGTTGGTGACCAAGGCGACGACGAAGTCGTCGGTAACGGGCTCGTCAGGGACCAGCATCCGGTGGTAGACGGCGCCCCAGAGTTGGTCGACGAGGACCTGGACGTTCACGTCGTCCCGGATCTGGCCCTGCTGCTTGGCACGTAGCAGCCGCTCGCCGGCCAGCCGTCGCCGCTCGGAGGAGTACATCGAGCGGAAGGCTGAGGCCAGGTCCTCGTCGGTCTGGGACTGGCCGATCAATTCGGTCACCACCCGTCCGGCCGGTGTCCGGGTCAGTATCCGCGCGAACGCGCGCAGTTGCTTCGTGAGGTCGGCGCGGATGTCGCCGGTGTCCTCGAAAGCGAGGGACTCCTCGACGGCGTGGAAGTAGCCCTCCAGGGCGAGGGCGCCCTTGGAGGGCCACCACTTGTAGAGCGTCGTCTTGCTGACACCGGACAGGCGGGCCACCCGCTCGAAGGTCAGGTCGGCGATTCCCTCGTTGAGGAGCACCTCCCCGACCACGCGGAAGACGTCCGCACGGACCTCGTCGGCCGGGCGACGCCCCCGCCCGCGGGCCGGGCGCCCGTCGGCGCCCTCGGCCTGCTTCGTCACGTTGTCTCTCCCTCGCAGCGTTCCCTGATCCGACCAGTCTAGGAAGCCGGACGTCAGGAACCGGCTCACGCCGGCACGATGCGATCGTGTTCCGCGGCCGAGGGCCGCGCTCCCCGGACGTGGAGGAGTTCGCCGAAACCGAGGCGGGTGACGAACTGCTCCTGGGCACGGCGCAGGACCTCGTTGACCTCCTCCACGCCGGCCTGACTGAAGTCGACCACGGTCCGGAAGGGGCGGGTGCCGGCCGGAAGGGCGAGAACGCGGGTGATCTCCTCGGCGACGGCACGCGGGTGGGCGTCCACGCCGGGCGGGAACAGGGCCTCCGTGGCCGCCTCGTTGCGGGCCACCATCGCATCCAGCGGGGCGTAGGCGTCGGCGCGCACGGCGTCATCGGTGCGGCCCGCGTTGGGGAAGTGCTCGGTTCCCTGGGTGAAGGGGCCTGGCATCACGATGGTGGTCTCGATGCCGAACTGGCTCACCTCGTACGCCGTGACCTGGGCGAGCGCGTCGGCGGCGGACTTCGACGCCACGTAGGGGCCCATGAAGGGCGGCACCACCACCGAGGTGGTGCTGCCGACGTAGAGGAGGGTGCCGGAGCGACGTGACCGCATGTGAGGCAGGGCTGCCCGGTTGACGCGCTGGATGCCGACCATGTTGATGTCCAGGAGGCGGTGGATGTCCTCGGGCGTGAACGCCTCCACGTAACCGACGTAGAGGTGTCCGGCGTTGTGGACGACGGTGTCGAGCCGGCCGGCCTCGCCGATGACGGTCGCCACTGCCGCTTCGGCCGAGGCTTCGGACTGCACGTCGAGTTCCACGACGCGGATGTCCTGTCCTTCGTGGCGGCCGAACTCCAGGAGTTCCTCGGCGCGGTCGGCGTTGCGGCCCCGGACGTCGCGCATGCTGGCGTAGACGGTGTGGCCGGCAGCGGCGAGCGCGCGGGCGGTGAGGTTGCCGATACCGGTGGCGGCGCCGGTGATGAGAACGACGGATGACACGGGTGGTCTCCCCTTTCGGAGAACGGTTCTTCGAGATGCTGGGGCGGTGGTTCCGGTGCCGTGACGACGACGTCAGGCGAGACCGCCGTTGGTGTAGAGAACCTGGCCGTTGACCCAGCGGGCGGGTCCGGCGAGGAAGGCGACCGATTCGGCGACGTCCTGCGGGGCACCGAGCCGCTCCAGCGGGGTGGCCTTGGCGAAGTTGGCGACCGTGGCCTCGTCCTTGCCCTCGAGGAAGAGCGGGGTGGCGATCGGGCCCGGCGCGACGGTGTTGACGGTGATGTCCCTGCCGCGCAGTTCGCGGGCGAGGATCAGCGTGATGCTCTGCGCGGCGGCCTTGCTCGCGACGTACGCGCCGTAGGTCGGGAGCTGGGTGCGAGTGACCGATGTGGACACGTTGATGATCGCGCCACCGGAGCGGACGCGACGAGCGGCCTGCTGGGCGACGACGAAGGTGCCGCGGATGTTCGTGCGGTGCATCCGGTCCAGGTCGTCCAGATTCAGTTCGGCGATGGGCGCGAGCACCATGATTCCGGCGGTGTTGATCACCACGTCGATCCCGCCGAATGCGGTCTCGACGGCGTCGAAGGCCACTCCCATGGCGTGCTCGTCGGCCACGTCACCGCCGACGGCGACGGCCTGCCCGCCGGATGCGGTGATCTCGGAGACGAGGGATTCGGCCTTGACCTTGTTGCCGGAGTAGTGCACCGCGACGGCGAACCCGTCTGCGGCGAGCCGCTCGACGACTGCCCTGCCGATGCCGCCGGAACCGCCGGTGACGAGGGCGACACGCGGGGTGGTGGGGGTGGTGGTCATGGTCTTCCTCCTGCTCCGTTGAATATGAACGCTGAGTTCATATAAGCACGGATGTGTACGCCACGTCCATATAGTTCGGCGAGTTTTTTCGTAGAGGCTTGTTGACCCTGCTCGCTGTCCCTCGGGGAGTACTCAGCTGCCGAGAGGGTGTTCCCCCAGCACCTCGAGGAACTCGAACTGCTCGGCAGTGCTCGACCCCGGCTGCGGCCGGAAGAGCACCATGCGGTGCCCAGTGGCCGAGCCGAGAACGACATCGCACTGCACATCGAGCGGCCCCACATGCGGATGGACCAGTCGCTTGCGCGTGGAGCCCAGAGGGCTGACCGCCATCTCGTCCCAGTACCGGGCGAACTCCTCGCTGGCCTGAAGCAGGTCGGCGATCAGGCGGTCCGCCACGGCGTCCTTGCCACGCCGTGCGGCGGCGGACCGCAGGTCGGCGGCGTAGCCGCGCCCGATCGCCTCGTGTTCCTCGCTGGCGTTGAGCGCCCGCGACTCCGGATCGGTGAACCATCGCCAAGTCACATTGCCGGTCCGCTCGTCGCCCAGCTCCCACGAGCCGAACAGCGCCCGGCTGAGCCGGTTCTGGTCGAGCATCGTGGACAGGTCGTCCATGACATGCGCCGGCACCGTGGTCAGGGCGTCGAGCAGGAACAGCATCGCGGGGTCGACGTAGCGGCCGGCCGCGCCTGCGGGCGGCGGCGCGTAGCCGGCGAGCCGGTAGAGATGATCGCGCTCGGCCACGGACAGGCGCAGTGCCCCGGCCAGGCTTGCCAGCACCGCCTGCGACGGGTGCGCGTTGCGGGCCTGCTCCAGCCGCTCGTAGTAGTCGACGGAGATGTCGGCCAGGAGCGCGACCTCGGAGCGTCGCAGACCGGGGGTCCGGCGGCGGCCGCCCGCGACCAGCCCGACGTCGGCCGGCCGCAGCGCCTCACGCCTGGCCCGCAGAAACTCTCCTAGGTCGTTGTGGTTCATCTCGATGCTCATTCCTGGATCGACGTCATGGCCTCCGAGTAGTACCGCTCACCCGCCACCTCGACGGCGGGAATCGCCTCCTCGAGCTCGCTCAGCGTATCCGCGTCCAAGGTGAGCGCCGCGGCGGCGACATTCTCCTCCAGATAGGAGCGCCGCTTGGTGCCGGGAATGGCGGTGGCGCCCTGGGCCAGCACCCACGCCAGAGCCAGCTGCCCGGGCGTGACGCCGACCCGCTCGGCGATCTTCCGCACACGGTCGGCGAGCGCGAGGTTGTGCGCGAAGTTCTCATCACTGAAACGGGGGGCGGTGCGCCGCCAGTCCTGCTCCGAAAGCTCGTCGAGCGAGCGAAGCCGACCGGTCAGGAACCCGCGGCCCAGCGGTGCGTAGGCCACGAAGCCGATACCCAGCTCGCGCACCGTGTCGAGTACGCCGTTGGTCTCCACCGTCCGCGTGAACAGGGAGTACTCGGTCTGCACGGCCGACAGGGGGGCGGCCGCGTGGGCGGCGCGGATCGTGTCGGCGGATGCCTCGCTGATGCCCAGGTACCGCACCTTGCCCTCCGCGACCAGCTCGCCGAGCGCGCCGAACGTCTCTGCCACCGGTACGTCGGGGTCGACGCGGTGCAGGTAGTACAGATCGACAAGGTCCGTGCCGAGCCGGCGCAGGGAGCCCTCCACCGAGCGACGCAGGTACTCCGGCCGGCCGTTCGGACCGCCGACGACGTTCCCCGACTCGTCCAGTGTCAGTCCGCCGAACTTCGTCGCCAGAAGGACCCCGTCCCGATACGGCGCCACCGCGCGTCCGACCAGTTCCTCACCCGTGAACGGGCCGTACATGTCGGCCGTGTCGAACAACGTGACCCCGAGCTCGACCGCCCGGTGGATCGTCTCCACCGAGCCGGCGTCGTCCCGGGTGCCGTACATCGCGGTCATCCCCATGGTGCCCAGTCCTTCGACCGACGCCGTCATGCCCTGGCTGCCGATGCGGTGAGTTGTGATGCTCATGTGGTCCTCCTGCCGTGGCCGCCCACCGTCCGGTGGCCGTGCGGCAAGCATCGGCCGGTTCGGCACCGCCTCGATCGTCCGGCTCAGCCCCGTTCCGGGAGGACGACGCTGAGTGGCTCCGAGACCGTCAGCCGTGCACGGCCTCCCGCGTGCCTGGTACTGGTCTGCATAGGCGGGACGTTCCCTGGTGCCTCGTTCCGGGCGGCTCGACTGTGGGGATGTGGCCGGCGGACGCAGCGGTCACCGGCACTCGCCCCTTCGCGACTGCTGCCCCCTTTGTGGGCTTCGTCACCCTGGCGTTCGACGCCGCTTACCAGGGGCAGAGCGAGGGTGAGCCGCGCGGCCTGGAGGACCCGGCTCACCGGGTGGAGGACATGAAGGCAGCGGTCTCCTTCCTCACCGCCCGCGACGAAGTCGACCCCGAACACATCGGAGGGCTGGGCATCTGCGCCTCCGGCGGTTACCTGCTCACCGCCGCCGCGTCCGACCACCGCATCAAGGCCGTCGGCACCGTCAGCGGCGTGGACATCGCCCGCCAGTTCCGCCTGGGCGCCGACGGCACCCAGGATCCCGCCGTCTTTCAGGGCATGCTCGACGCGGCCGCAGCCGCCCGAACCGCCGAGGCCCGCGGCGAGGGTGTCCAGACCTTCCAGCTCTTCCCCGACACCGCGGAGCAGGCCCGTGCCCTGGCCGGGCAGCACGGCTACGAGGGGTACGAGTACTGCTGCACCGACCGCGCCCAGCACCCGTGCTCGACCAAGTTCCTCCCCTGGTCCAGCATCGACCACCTGGCTACCTTCGACGCCTTCCGCTTCGTCGACATGATCGCGCCCCGCCCGCTGCTGATGGTTGTGGGACGCGAGGCGGAGACCTCCTGGATGGGGGTGGAGGCGTTCCAGCATGCCCGGGGCCGGAAGGAGCTGCACTGGATCAACGGCGCCAGCCATGTCGATCTCTACGACAAGGAGCAGTACGTCGGCCCCTCAGTTGCGAAGCTGGCAGAGTTCTTCGCGGCCCACCTCGGCGAGGCCAAGTAGACCACCGGGTCCCAGGGCGGTCAGGCCGCTTCCGTGAGGGGTTCCTCGGCCCAGATGGTCTTGCCCCGGTCTTCGTAACGCGTTCCCCACCGTTGGGCGAACTGCGACACCAGCAGCAGACCGCGGCCGCCCTCGTCGGTCGTACGAGCGTGTCGCAGGTGTGGTGCGGCGCTGCTGCCGTCGGAGACCTCCACGCTCAGCGTGCGGTCGCGGATCAGTCGTAGCTGTATGGGCGGTTCGGCGTACCGGATGGCATTGGTGACGAGCTCACTGACGATGAGTTCGGTGGAGAACGCCTCGTCGTCCATGGCCCAGGTACTCAGCTGGCGAGCTGTGAGGGAACGGGCGGTGGCGACAGCCTCCAGGTCGGTGGGGAGCATCCAGGTGGCGACGCGCCCGGGATCGAGGGGCCGGGTGCCCGCGACGAGAACCGCAGCGTCGTCGTGGGGGTCGGCGGGGACCATCGTCTCCGTCAGTCGCAGGCAGAGGTCCTGCGGGGACTCGTGTGACATGGACAGCAGGCGGACCAGCTCGTCGTACCCTTCGTCGCCGGTGAAGGCCTGCAGCAGCCCCGGTGTGAACAGGATCAGCCGGCATTCGCCGGGCAACGGGATGGTGGACTTGGTGAAGGGCGGCCCGGGCCGGCCGAGCGGCGGCCCGGCCGGGATGTCGGCGAAGGTCACGGAGCCGTCCGCTCCGGCCGCGGCCAGCCCCGGGCGTCCGGCCGCGGCCGCGGTGCACTGACAGGTGACCGGGTCGAAGACCAGGTAGAGGCAGGTGGCACCGACGGGGCTCCCGGTCGGCTGCTTGACCGACTCCTCGGCGTCCATCTGGCGGACCAGGTCGTCGAGGCGGGCCATCAGCTCGTCGGGTGCAAGACCGAGGGCTGCCATGGTGTGGACGGCTGTGCGCAGTCGTCCCATGGTGGCGGCGGTACGCACACCGCGGCCGGGGGTGCTGCCCGCCACCAGGGCCACACGGGCTCCGGGCAGGGCGATGACGTCGGTCCAGTCGCCGCCCGCGCCTGACTGGACCCAGTGGTGTGCCGCCTGAACCGCCTGGGGCACCTCAAGGTGCTCGGGCACCAGACCGCGCTGCAACGTGAGCACGGTGTTGCGCTCGCGCACGTAGCGGCGTGCGTTGTCCAGCGCGACGGCGGTACGGGCGGCAAGGTCCTGTGCCAAGGTGAGGTCGTCGTCCTCGAAGGCGCCGCGGGCGGTCCACCGGTACAGGGTGACCAGTCCCAGCACACAGTCCCGGGTCAGCAGGGGGACCGCCATCAGCGAATGGACCCCCTCTTGCCGCATGCGCCGGCCCCGGACCGCGTCGCCGCGTACCCACCTGCTGTCCGCTCCGACCGAGCGCACGAGACGCGGCCTGCGGTCGGCGAGCAACTGGACGGCGGGCGCGGCGTCAGGGAAGTTGCTCACGTCGCCGACCGTGTACGCACCCGGCTGGGTGTGGCGGCGGATCGACCGGGAGGCGGCCCGCCGCAGCGTCCAGCCGGCCTCGCCCGGCCTGGTCGGCGGCTCTTCTCCGGCCAGCACCGGTTCGAGAAGGTCCACGGCCACGCTGTCGGCCAGCCGTGGCACCACCACGTCGGCCAACTCCGCCGCGGTGCCTATCACATCGAGGCCGGTTCCGATCCGGGAACCGGCGTCCGCGATCAGGGCGAGGCGTTTTCGGGCACGGTGCTGCTCGGTCACGTCGACGACGAGGTCGGCGATTCCGAGGACGCGGCCGTCGGGGTCCTCCAGGCGGAACACGGATGCCGAATACACGTGCTCACGGTCGGGATCGCCAGGGGGACAACCGCGCTTCTCGAAGGCCAGGGCCGGCTGTCCGGTCTCCAGGACCTCGGCCATGACCCGCTCGGCGACCTCCGCGCTGAAGTCGGGCCACGCCTCGGTGGGCCGCAGCCCCAGCCCCTCGGTCACCCGGGTCCCCTGCATGCCCTCCGCCGCGGCGTTGTACCGCGTCAGGCGTAGGTCAGGGTCAAGGAGGAACAGGCCGACGGGGGAGCGGGTGAACAGTGCCTCCAGAAGCGCCCGGTCGACGGCGGCCGCCGTCCCTTCCCCGGGCCGCGTCTCGCTTGGCCCGCCCGATGACACATCGACCTTCCAGTGCGGCTCGGGTCCCACCGCGTGTTCAGCGCTCACCCGCACCCGGCAGCCGACGTGGTGCCCGTCCTGGTGCCGCAGTACGACATCGGCGTTTCCCTCGTTGGGCGCCCCGTCGGTGACCAGGTCCTTGGCCGCCCGGCCGAGGACCTGCTGCGCGGGGTAGCCGAAGAGCTCCTCGGCGGCCGGACTCCAGGCGATCACGATGCCCTGGTCATCGACCTCGAACGACGCCGTGCGCGTCCCGCTCTCCACGGCTCCGCTCCCGCGGCTGCTGCTGCCTGTCGACTCGTTCATGATCACCCGGCCGTTCTCACGCTGGGTCCAGTGCGATCGTGTTCGTTCTCCCCGGCTGGTTGCACACCTACCACCACCACCGCGGACGCACCGCGCTCAAGGGTCAGTCGCCCACCAGCCGCGTCCCCCGCCTCCCGGGTCAATACACCTGGGCGCCTCCGCACCTGGCTGTCAGGACGCGGAGGCACACGGCTGAGCAGCCCTCCTGGGTCTTCCTCACGTTGTGGCTTCTCTCGGGAGCACCACGCAGATCTCGTAACCGCCGTCGCTCGTGGGGCCCGAGGTCATGGTGCCCCCGAGGAGCTCGGTGCGCTGGCGAAGACCGATCAAGCCATGGTGTGCGCTGGGGAGAGGAAGGGCCGGCCGGGTCGGCGCGGTGTTGGTGACCCGGACGCGGACGCGGCCATTGGTGCGGCACAGGTCGATGCGTGCGGTAGCACCGGGAGCGTGTTTGCGTGTGTTGGTCAGGGCTTCCTGAACGGTGCGGTAGATCGCGCGCTGGACGGTGGGCGAGAGATCCTCGGGCAGGTCTGTCTTGAGCTCCGTCTCGATCCCGCAGTTGTCTGCCAGCTTCTGGAGGTCGGTGAGGACCGGCTGCGGCGTGAGTTCCGTGGGGCGGCCCCCGGAGGCGCGGAGGACGGTGACCATGTGGCGCAGCTCGTCGAGCGTCTGCGCGCTCAGTCGCCTGATCGTCGCAGCGGCCTCCTTGACGTCGGGATCTGTCGTGCCGACCTGCAGGGCTCCGGCACGGACGGCGATCAGACTGACCTGGTGGGAGACGACATCGTGCATCTCCCGCGCGAGCTGGGCGCGTTCCTTGGCCAGGACGGCCTGGGTGGTCAGCAGCTGCTGATGGTCACGTGCCTCCGAGATCTCGGTCAGTTTCAGCGAGAGGTCGCGGCGTGTGTGCACGAGCTGCCCCAGAAACACGGCGGCTGCCGCCGTCGCCGAGGTGTAACCGAGCGTGATCAGTGTCGAGGGGTCGGTCAGATCGAGTTCCAACGACGGCAGGAGCGTCGCGTCGCTCAGCGCGAAGGCCAGGGCGCACACGACCAACAGCGCTCGGGCGCGATTGAGGGAGGCGAGTGTGTACAGCGCGGCCAGGCACGCGAAGACCGCATCGGACAGCAGGACGGCAGGAAGGGTGAGCATGAAGGTGAGCAGTGGTCGCCGCCGGCGCAGCAGCAGAGCGACGGCGGCCACCAGGCCACAGGCCGTCCGCCACAGCTCTTCGGCATCCCAGTGGACCCAGACGTCGAGGAGGGCCAGGCTCATCGCCATGCCGTCCAGTAGCAGCGGTTGCAGGCGGCGGTTCATCCTGGGCCCCTGGTGAGGAGTCCGGCTCGCTGGGCGAAGAGGGCGGCCTGCACCCGGCCGCTCACCTCCAGCTTGGTGAGGATCGCGCTGACGTGATCCTTGACCGTGCCGGTGCTCAGGTGCATCCGGGTCGCGATGTCGGCGTTCGACAGGCCCTCGGCGATGAGGACGAGCACTTCGCGTTCACGTTCGGTCAGGCGCTTGAGAACCTGCGGTGGGTGCTCCTGCGCTCCTGCGCTCAGGTAGCCGTCCACCACCACGCGAGTCACCTTGGACGACAGCACCGTGCCGCCGCGGGCCAGGCTGCGCACCGCGAGCGGCAGGGCCTCGGGATCGGTGTCCTTGAGAAGGAAACCGGCAGCGCCCGAGCGCAGTGCCGTCTCCACGTACTCGTCCATGTCGAACGTGGTCAGCATCGCCACTACGGGAGGTTCCGGCAGTCGGCGAATGTCACCCAGCACCGTGAGCCCGTCCACGTCCGGCATCCGGATGTCCAGCAGGACGACGTCGGGGCGCGTCTCGCGCACCGTCCGCAGTGCCTGCCCGCCGGACACCGCCCCAACGACCTCGATGCCGTCGGCGGCGTCAAGGATGCGCTGGAAGCCCGTGCGGATCAGGGCTTCGTCGTCGACCACCAGTACCCGGATCACCTGTGCTCCAGCCGCTGTCGGACCACTGTCCGATTCGTACCACGCCGAGGGCTGCTCCGCCGCTGGACGCCGTCCGTGGAAAGGCCGTCGGCCCGCCACGGCAGCCGGTCCGGGGGCTGGACCACACAGGTAGGAGATCGTCGCCGTGGCTCGCTCAGCATCCTGGCCGGAAGAGGAGGGGTGGATACCGTCCGGTCGTTGCCTGCCTGGTCAGCGCCATGAGGGATGCGGAGCCGTCGGCCGACTGCTGTTGCTGCGGGATGGCCATGAGGCCGAGCCGGGCGTTCCAGCAGCCGTCGCGCATCGTGAGCGTGACCGCGGGGGGCGGGACACCTAGATGCCAGAAGTCGCGGGCGGATGCCGACAGGACATGGACCAGTGCGGCCTGGATGACGGCGGCCTCGGTGATCGTGAGGATGCGCGCCGCGTCGGCGGGCAGAGAACTCAGCCATTCCGCTGTCCGCCGGCAGAGCCGAGCGACGGACTCACCCCCGTGCGGAGCGGCGCCGGGATCCGTCAGCCAAGCCGAGAAGCCGTAGGGGTCTTCGGCCACGATGTCCTTCCGCGGGCGGCCGTACCAGCCGCCGTAGTCCAGGTCACGCAGCGCCTTCTCCGGCGTGGCTGGGACCGCCAGAGCCCTGGCGGCCCGTGCGCAGCGTGCGGAGGGCGCTCTGAGGGCCAGGGAATACGGCGGAAGGAGATGCTCCGTCGCCTTGACCTGCCGCCGTCCGCGGTCACTCAGGGCACCGTCCCCGATGACCAGGTCATCGCTGACTTCCGCACCGGTTGCACAGAGCATCGTCACTCGGAGAGTCATCCTGTGACCTCCTTCTCCGATCGGGACGGTGACGCCGCCGGCCCCGCCTTTCGATCAACCGGGGGACTTGGCGGCGCGCCGTGACAGGCACAGCAGGCGGTTCGCCGCGATGTGGACCACGGGGGCCGCCGGGAGACCAACGGCAGCATGGGTCAAGACTTCAGGAATCGTGCCGGTACAACCATCCGGCAGGTGGCCGGACCGGCCCCCGCCGACCGGCGGGCCCTCACCTGTCTCACCTCGCCGCTTCGCCGGCGACTTTCGTCGCGCTCGGGCACCGCACGGCAAGGGCCGCGATGTCGTCGTCGAGCTTTCCGTCGCTGAAGTGGAGCAGGTCGCGGTGAAGCCGGTCGAGCAGGTCGCGGGGTGGCCGCGGGCCTTGCCGCCGCATCCAGTCCGGCAGAGGGAAGAACTCGCCGGTGCGGTCGCGGGTCTCCGTCACGCCGTCGGTGTAGAGCAGCAGCTGGTCGCCTGGGGCGAAGGCGACGGTGTCGACGTAGTAGTCGTCCCCGATGAGCGCCGAGAAGTGCAAGGGCGGCGAGGGCGTGGTGGGCTCCAGGACGTGGGTCTCCCCGTGGTGCAAGAGCAAGGGTGGGGGGTGCCCGCAGTTGAGAAGTCTTACCTGGCCGCCGCCGTGCGGGATCTCGGCGATGAGCGCGGTGGCGAAGCGCTCCGGCAGGTCCTGGGTGGGGAACCCGGCGCTGTGGCGTGTGCTGCTGATCTCCAGGCGATGCATGACGCCGCTCAGGTCGGGCTCGTCGTACGCGGCCTCCCTGAAGCAGCTGATCACCGCTGAGGCCGCTCCTACGGCGGACAGGCCCTTGCCGCGTACGTCGCCGATGAGCAACCGGATCCCGTACGGTGTGCCGGCTGCCTCATAGAAGTCGCCGCCGATCCGGGCCTCCTCCTGGGCCGCCAGGTACAGCGACTCGATCTCGAAGCCCTCGATGCGGCGCGGCAGGGGACGCAGGAGCACCTTCTGGGCTGCGTCGGCGACGAGCCGGACGCGGAGGAGTGCCTCCTCGCGCTGGAGCCGGACATGGCTTGCATAGGCGGCTGCCAAGGTGACCGCGACGATCGCGGCTGCCGTGTACGGCGTCCCCAGGTCGGTGTAGGCGAAGCTGAGGCCGATCATGACCAGCAGGCAGAACGTGCCCAACAGGATCGTGGGGATCACGGGCCACATTGCCGCGGCGAGGGCGGGTGCGGCGGGCAGGAGGCGGCTGATGGCGATCTCCCGCGGTGTGGAGAACGCCAGGCCGGCGATGAGGACGGTAAGGACCATCGGTGACAGCAGAGCAGCTTCCCAGTGGCCGTCGTAGGGAGGACGACGGCGCTGCAGCTGTCTGGGCGTGATCACAAAGTGCATCATATCCGGGCGAAGCGGGTATCCAGTTCCTTTATGCCCGTACCGAGGGCGGCGGCCGTGGGGCGGTCCAGCAGGGCGGGGGCATGCGGATGGTCGAGACGGTTCATCGGTGCAACACGGCGGAGATTTCGTGAAAAGCCGGGTGCCGACTTCGCGACAAGCGGAGCATTCCGAGTGCGAAGTGTCATGTACCGGATTGACGACATCTCACGACAGGAGTCGCGGATGAAGCGCTTACGGAGAACACAGTTGCTGGGCCTCGGTGTCATGGCGCTGATGCTCGGTCTGGTCGCCGCCCCCACCGCGCAGGCCACACCGGCCGAGGCAACAGCCGCTGCCCCCAGCGCCGTCGAGTGCAGCGGCAGCTGGGACGGCAAAACCTACTGGGCCAAGAGCCCCGCAGGGCGCAATGGGGGCGGATACGCGCGCACCTACTGGAACGCCTCGACCAAGCGCAACTGCGCGAAGTTCTGGTCCAGCCCCTACGACGGCCTGGCGTCGAAGATCACGCTGTACCTCCACGACGAGAGCGGTGACTACACCGCCGACCCGCCCCCGGAGCACCCGGAGAACTACCACTACTACGCCGGGCCGCTCTACACCTGGTTCGACGCGACCGGTCACTGCATCCACTTGAGCGGTTCGCTGGTCCGCGGCGGGGTGACCTACCGCCTCAGCACCGGGGACATCCGATGCGGCTGATCCGTCGTCACCGAACCGGCCGGGCGGGCTGTCGGGCCCCGGTGGATGGAGTCGGGAGCCGTACGTCGACGACGCCAGCGCCCTGGACATCCTTGTGGCCCTGGGGCGAGGCATGGGGTTCCGGGGCGTCCGCCTGAACCGAGGAGCGGTGCCGGCGTCATGCAAGATCCGAAAGAGACGGCGCAGGCGTGGCGTAGGCCATCGCAAGGCGACGCTCGAAGAGCCCCTTGAGCAGCCGGCGTGCTCCCGAGCCTCCGAAGGGCGGCCGGGCGGAACCGCTTCTGACTGGGCGCTCCGGTTGGCCCGACGGGTCAACCGGAGCGCCCGAGGGATGTGCTGGCGGCGCGGTCACCGAAGGCGGGGTACCGCTCCCGGCGTCCGTTCAGCGGGTGGCGAGGAACTCGAGCGTGTCGATCACGCGGTTCGAGAAGCCCCACTCGTTGTCGTACCACGCGACCACCTTGACGTGGCGGCCGTCGACGCGGGTGAGGGCCGAGTCGAAGATCGACGAGGCGGGATTGCCCACGATGTCGGAGGAGACGAGCGGGTCGTCGGAGTACTCGAGGATGCCGGCGAGTGACCCCTCGGCCGCGGCGCGGTAGGCCGCGAGCACGTCGTCGCGTGTCACGTCGCGGGCGACGGTCGTGTTGAGTTCGACGATCGAGCCCACCGGCACCGGTACGCGGATCGAGTCGCCCGACAGCTTGCCGTCGAGGTTCGGCAGCACCACGCCGATCGCCTTGGCGGCGCCGGTCGTGGTCGGCACGATGTTGACGCCGGCGGCCCGGGCGCGACGGGCGTCCCGGTGCGGACCGTCCTGCAGGTTCTGCTCCTGTGTGTACGCGTGCACCGTCGTCATGAACCCGTGCTCGATACCAGCGAGGTCGTCGAGCACCTTGGCCAGCGGCGCGAGCGCGTTGGTGGTGCAGGAGGCGTTCGAGACGATCGTGTGCACGGCCGGGTCGTAGGCATCGGTGTTGACCCCGAACGCGAGCGTGACGTCGGCGCCGTCCGACGGCGCGCTGACGAGTACCTTCTTCGCCCCCGCGTCGAGGTGGGCGCGGGCGGCCTTGGCCGAGGTGAAGCGGCCGGTGGCTTCCAGGACGATGTCGACGCCGAGATCGGCCCACGGCAGCTCCGCCGGCTCGCGCTCCGCCAGCACCGTGATCCGACGGCCGTCGACGACGAGGGCGTCCCCGTCGACGGTCACCGGGCGCCCGAGCCGGCCGGCCGTGCTGTCGTAGGCGAGCAGCCGGGCGAGAGTGGCAGGCTCCGTCAGGTCGTTGACAGCGACGACATCGAGGGCGCTGTCGCGCTCCAGCAGTGCGCGCAGCACGTTGCGTCCGATGCGGCCGAATCCGTTGATGGCGATACGAGTCATGAGTGATGTCCCTTCCCTTCGCCACCAGGCTCGCCTGCGGCACGCGACGCTGACAGTGGCGGGATCGCCATGGTTCAAAAGGATCCCGCCACGCGGCGCCGAGCGGATCACTCGCCTCGGGTGAAGGTGCGCCGGTACTCGCTCGGTGAGGTGCCGAGGATGCGCTGGAAGTGCAGGCGCAGGTTCGCGCCGGTGCCGAGCCCGACGTCGGCGGCGATCTGTTCGACGCTGCGCTGCGAACGCTCGAGCAGTTCGCGGGCCAGGTCGATGCGGGCGCGCATCACCCACTGCATCGGCGTGTAGCCGGTCTCCTCGACGAAGCGCCGGGAGAACGTGCGCGGCGAGACGCCGGCCTGCCGCGCCAGGATGTCGAGGGTGAGGGGCTCGCCGAGCCGGTGCAGCGCCCACTCGCGGGTGGCGGCGAACCGCTCGCCGAGCGGCTCGGGGACGCTGCGCGGCACGTACTGGGCCTGGCCGCCGCTGCGGTAGGGGGCGGCGACCAGACGCCGGGCCGCGTGGTTGGACGCGGCCACGCCGAGGTCGCCGCGCAGGATGTGCAGGCACAGGTCGATGCCGGAGGCGGCGCCGGCCGAGGTGAGCACGCTGCCCTCGTCGACGAACAGCACGTTCTCGTCGACCTGGACGAGCGGATACCTGGCCGCGAGCGCCCGCGTGTAGTGCCAGTGCGTCGTGGCGCGCCTGCCGTCGAGCAGGCCCGTGGCGGCGAGCGCGAAGGCTCCCGTCGAGATGGCGGCGAGCCGCGCGCCCCGGTCGTGGGCGGCGATCAGTGCGTCGACGACGGCCTGCGGCGGGTCGTCGCGGTCCGGGAACCGGTAGCCGGGGACGAAGACGATGTCCGCCCACGCCAGCGCGTCGAGGCCGTGGGCGACGGAGTACGCGAGGCCATCGCCACCGGTCACGAGGCCGGGTGCCGCCCCGCACACCCGCACCTCGTACGGCATGCTCGCGCGGGTCGTGAAAACCTGCGCGGGAATGCCGACGTCGAGCGGCTTCGCACCCTCGAGCACAAGGACGGCGACGCGATGCAGGCGGGAGGCTGGCACAGGAAGAGGTTACGTGGGGCGTGACTTCGCGCCGCCCACGGCGCGGACCGGGCACACGACCCACCGGCCGGGGCTGTTCCCCGTTGCAGTCCACCGCCTGTCCCGCCCATCGCCCGCCTTCGGCCGAACGGGAAAGTGACAGGTCTCAGCCCGAGATCGGGGCCATGGGAGACAGGCTTCCCTGCCGCTCAGTTGACTGGTGGTCAGTTCGAGATCTCGGTCCAATGGGGCCGATCTTCCTGGCCTACATGGAAACGGTCGTTCGCCCAATCGGACTGGTACCGCGAGTGGTCGGCGTCCGTCACGAACCCGTCGTTGATCGGCAAGGGGCGCTTGGCCAACCGACGGAAGGTGTTGACCCTGTCCTCCAGGTATCCGCGCGGGAGGGGGGCGGACGGGGAGAAGTCGCGCTTGCAGGGTCTCGAGGTTGCGCACGTTCGGGCGACGGCATTCGGCCAGATATTCCTCGATGTGGGCCGCGAGGAACCGGGCCGTGAACACATGAGCGACCGTCAGTGCGGCGAAGACGAGCCACATCCGGTCGACCGGCACGGAGACCGAAGCCACCTGGAGGGGATGGCCACCCGCCAGGAGGCGGGTGAGCACGACGGCGACGGCCAGGAGACCGCCGAGGGCCAGAAGGCGTGCCGCGTTGCGGGCTCCGGCCACAATGCGTCGCTGAGCGGGACTCGGATCGGTCACCGGCTCACGATCGTTCAGCCCGACCGGAATTGGCAAGCCTCCCCCGCGATATACAGGTTTCGTGTACCCCTGCAGAGGTCAATCCCGACGACGAACCGGCACGGCGCAGAGGGCTGCGCATCCGGTCGGCAGCCTCTGTTCCGCTTAGCTGTGCATTGCCCCATCCCTGACCCGGCGTGACCGGGAGGTGCCGTGCGAGCAGGGCGCTCAGACGTGCAGGGTAGGCCGGTAGATGAGCTCTTGGATGTGGCCGTCGAGCGTCCGGCTCTCGATCAGCTCAAGGTCGAAGTCGGCCGCACCCCGGAAGATCGGGTCCAGCCCGGTCCGACCGGTGATCACAGGGAAGAGCGTCACGTGAACGCGGTCGACCAGACCGGCGGCCATCAGCGCCCGGTTCATCGACAGGCTGCCGTGCGAGCGCAACGGCACTCCGGACTCCTCCTTGAGCCGAGCGACGACGTCGACGGCGTCACCGCTCACGACGTTCGCATCCGGCCAGTCGAGGGGTCCTTCCAGTGTCGTCGACACGACCGTTGCCGGCAGGCTCCTCATCCGTGTGACCCATGGGTCACGCACCTCGGACTCCTCGGTGCTCGAAGCCAGCATCTGCGCGAACGCCCGATACGTGTTGGCCCCGAAGACCATCCGCTGCTCCTCGCCGTACAGGGCGAGGCGGTGGTCGAGCAGTTCGGGGCCTTGCTTTCCCCAGTAGCCCGTCCAGTCGCCGCCGGCGGCGCCGAATCCGTCGAGGCTGGAAAAGACGTCGAAGGTGTAGGTGGCGGTCATGATGCTCTCCTGAGTCCGGTTGATCGCGTGTTGGGGATACAGACTGGCCGCTCCGGCAAAAGTCATCGCCCTCGGACTCCAGGACTGCGAATCGGCGTGCCACGCGCTTCTTGCCGCCCGCCATGTTGCTCAGACCGGTGAAACGGTGCTGCCTGGACGCGGCGGCCACCAAAGAAGACCGCGGCGCAAGGCGACCGGGGTATGGAAACGCGCACGCCGAGTGGCGCTGGACTCGCGATGAACACGATTTCGCATCCTCCGGTCGCCGTGTCGTCACCAGCCTCCGTCCTGCGGACGGAACGGCGCCTCCGGTACCAGCCGCTGACGACCCTCGCACGTGCAGCTGTCGAACATGCCGAATGGGTTGACCTGTATGCCCTCAGCAACCAGGCCCTGCTGACATCTTCATACCGTCCCGCAGCGCCTGCGAAGGAGGCCGACCCCCTCGCCTTCGAGGTCGTCGCAGTACGCCGAGCGACCAGTCATCGCCATCACCAAGGCCAAGGTCGTACCGGAGACGAGCGGGCCGGAACCGGCCGTGAAAGGGCCGTCATTCGCGACGAGCTTCAGGCCGCCGATGCGTCCCTTGGCAACCACTACCAGGTCCGAGCCTCGGTAGTACTCGGCGACGTGAGTGATCGTCTCGATCGGGAAGTCGCGGCGGATGCCCAATGGGCGCCGGATGTCCTGGCCGTGCACGACCGTCTCGCCGAGCATGGCCAGGGCAGGGAGGGGAGGCTTGGTTGTACTGGGGACCACGCGGCGGAATCTCTCCAGCGTCTCGGTCGGGGTGTTGCCCAGGTGCTCGGCCAGGCGCATGGCCACCTGCTTGTCGAAGTCGAACCGGCAGCGCAGTACACCCGCCAGCCATCGTACGGAGTTGAGGCTGGCTGCCGCAGTGAGATGCGCCAGCACCTCGCGCACCGTAAATCCCGTGCACAACGACGTCGTCGCCCACTGCTCGTGAGTGAGGCCTTCGAGATCAGTAGCCAGTGCCATTCGCTCAGCGCGGATCAGAGGCCAGACGCCCGTCGTGCGGCTGCGGTCTGCGGTCACTTCCGGTTCGGTCATGCGGGAGGTCTCCTGTCACAGGTCGTGCTCTGCGTGACGCTGCCACCGGAGGGGGTCCGTCCGGCAGGGTGTGCGTAGGGAAGACCTTGGCACGCGGCGAAAGTCATCGCCCGTGAGTGCATTCCCTACGCGCTCCGGTCACCCCGGTCCTGCCTGGAGGGGCACTCTGCTTCCGCACCATCTGAGTTGCTGAGAGGGTGCCTTCCCGGGGCCCCGCCCCCGCACCCCCCGGCCTGCCCTTTCAACGACAAGCCGGCCGCCGTGGTCGACTGGACGGGCGCGCTTGCGTTCCGCGGAACCGAGGACCTCAACTCCTGCCGTTCGCGATACAGCCTCAGGCCGCAACGATCTCGCCGTGCGTGAGCTCGATCTGCGAGCAAGCGTGTGTGGTGATCGACTTCAGGTGATGTATCGGCGGATCTCGGTGAGCTGAGGGCCCGGCCCACGGATGCCGGAAGGCTGTCGGCATTGTGTTACTGTCATGCGTTTGCGTGGTCGTCGCGGTGGGCGATTCTGCCTGTTCGGTTCCGTTTGTGCGTGGGCTGTTCAATCCTGCCGGGCCTTCCTCGGTACGTCCCCCTGCGGAAGGCTGTTCATGAAGCATCCCGACGACCCCGGCATTGCGCACGGCGGTCCCGCCCAGTCCGAGGCCAAGACTCCGGCGCTGCCCCCGGCCGTCTCCTTCGCCGGCCTGAAACTGCCCGTGGAGGTGCTGCGGACACTGAGCGGACTCGGGGTGCGCGAACCCTTTCCGATCCAGGCCGCCACACTGCCCGATGCACTGGAGGGGCGCGACGTCCTGGGGCGCGGGCGCACCGGATCGGGCAAGACGCTCGCCTTCGGCCTGCCCCTGCTGACACGTACGGCCGGGCGGCGCGCCGAACCGAAGCAGCCCCTCGCTCTGGTCCTTGTACCCACCCGAGAGCTGGCCCAACAGGTCGCCCAGGTGCTGGCGCCGTACGCCGAGGCATTGCGGCTGCGGACGGCCACGGTCGTCGGCGGCATGTCGATCGGCCGGCAGGTCGCCGCGCTGCGCCAGGGAGCCGAGGTGGTCGTCGCCACCCCCGGACGCCTGCATGACCTGATCGAGCGCAACGCCTGCCGTCTGGGACGCGTGAGGATCACCGTGCTGGACGAGGCCGACCAGATGTGCGACTTGGGATTCCTGCCGCAGGTTACCGACGTGCTCGACCAGGTGCACCCTGACGGTCAGCGGATGCTCTTCTCGGCCACTCTGGATCACGACGTCGATCAGCTGGTCCGCCGCTACCTCCACGACCCCGTCGTCCACTCGGTCGACCCGTCCGCGGGCACTGTCTCGACGATGGAGCACCACGTTCTGGTCGTCCACGGCCCTGACCGCTACGCAGTCATCACGGAGATCGCCGCCCGGGACGGCCGCGTACTGCTGTTCCTCGACACCAAGCACGCCGTCGACCAGCTCACCCGGCATCTGCGGGCCAACGGCGTGCACGCCGGAGCCCTGCACAGCGGCAAGTCCCAGCCACAGCGCACCCGGACCCTGGAGCAGTTCAAGAACGGCCGGATCACCGTTCTGGTGGCGACCGACGTCGCGGCCCGTGGCCTGCACGTCGACGACCTCGATCTCGTGGTCAACGTCGACCCGCCCGCCGACCCCAAGGACTACGTGCACCGGGCCGGCCGCACGGCCCGCGCCGGCCAGTCCGGCAGCGTGGTCACGCTCGTGCTGGCGGGCCAGCGCCGCGAGACGAGCCGCGTGATGGCCGGAGCCGGCATCGAGCCGACCGTCACCAAGGTGCGCTCGGGCGAGGCGGAACTGAGCCGGATCACCGGCGCCAAGGCTCCCTCCGGCACGCCGCTCGACGGGGGGCCCGCTGTCCCTCGACCCAAGAACATCAACGCTCCCTTCCGGGGCCTCGGCACCAGCAAGGACACCTCCCGCGGCGCCGGCGGCAAGTCCCGAAAGGCCGGCGAGGCCCGCAAGCTCGCCGAGGCCCGCAAGGCCGCCCTCGTGCGTCGCAACGGCTGAGAGTCGTTGCCTGTCACGAACCTCCTGGCCACGCGCCTGACTGCCCTCCGCCCGACCCGAAGTCTGTCCCCGTGGTCCCCACTAGGAACTCCTACCGAAATAGACCTGGTGGTTGGCCAGAGCGAGTAAATCTCCAGCGGTGTTACAGCAGTTCCCCCCGGGGCGGGCACCACGACGGTGGGCCCGATGTCAGTGCCGTCTGGCACTGTCGGGCCCGTGATCGTTGTCATCGTCGGATCGATCGGGGGGCCCAATGGCGGCCAGTGATGAGGCGGCCGAGGAGACTGTGGACGCCGGTGTCGTCCCGGTCCCGGAGGTGTGTGACGAGAGGCATGGCCAGGACCGGCTGACTCGGGCGTATGCGCTGTGGCTCGTCGGCATCCTGGTGTCGCTCGTGGGCAATGAGGTCTTCTACTTCGCCCTCGGCTGGGCAGCCAGCGAGTACGGCGGGAGCATCGCGGCGCTGGCCCTGAGCGCGATCACGCTGCCCCGCGTCCTGCTCCTCCTCGTCGGAGGAGCGGTCAGCGACCGCGTCAGCACACGCCGCGTGCTGATCACCGGCGACGCGGCGATGCTGATCTTCTCGCTCGCTCTCGCGACCGTCGCCTACTCCCTGGGGGCCACGCCCTTGTTGCTCATCGCCGCGGGCGTTGCGGTCGGCGTCGTCGACGCATTCTATCTGCCGGCCTCGGGTTCCATGCCCCGCCGGCTGGTGGCCAAGGCCCAGCTGCCTCGGGCGTTGTCTCTCAGGCAGGTCGGCGGCCAGGTGATCAACATGGGAGGCGGTCCGCTGGCCGGCGTGCTGGTCGGCCTGGCCGGGTTCGCGGGCGCCGCTTTCGTCAACGCGGTCACCTTCGCCTTCACTCTGGTTGTCCTGATTGCCGTCCGCCCCCAGCACGACGTGCCTCCGGCTCCGAAGACGGACGGTCTCCTGAAGGAAGCCTTGAGCGGGGTGAACGTGGCCTTCTCCCATCCGGTGCTGCGCCCGGGACTGTGGCTCACTGGGGCAGCGGCCGGTTTCCTGCTGCCCGTGCTGTCCCTGCTGGTACCCCTGCTCGCACGGGAGGAGGAGTGGGGCGCGGCAGCTGCCGGGCTAGTGCTCGGAGCGCAGGGCGTGGGCATGGTGGCGGTCACCCTGGTGGTGGTGAAGCGCGGCCCGCTGGGGCGGCCTGGTCTGATGGCGGCGAGCGCGCTGATCCTGGCGGGTGTGGGCGTGCTCGCGCTCGGTCTCTCCCCCAGTGCGACCGTGGCCATCGCCGCCGGCCTGGTCATCGGAATCGGTAACGGGACTTTCTCCGCGCACATCGCGCCGCTGGTTCTCGCGTCATCGCCTGACTCCCACTTGTCGCGAATCCAGGCGGTGCTGGTACTCGTGCAGAGCTTGGCCCTGTTGCTGATGAACAACATGCTCGGCGCGCTCGTCGACCTTCAGGGCGCAACCGTCACCATTGTCACCTGTGCCGTCATGCTCGTCGGTGTGGGGCTCACAGGTCTGGCCTCGGGCCCGCTCCGAAACGACCGAACGGGACTGAGGCGCCGCTGACTGGGCCGCCCGGGAGAAGTCCAGGGTGTTCGCGCCGCGGAGTTCGGCGAGGAGGACCTCGTGCCACCGGGACCACACCCCGGCTTTGGTCCACTCGGCCAGGCGGCGTCAGCATGTCATGCCCGAGCCGAAGCCGAGTTCCTGCGGCAGGTGTTCAAGAGATCTGGTGAGCAGCCCGAACATGATGCGCTGGCACACCAGTCGGTCCGGATGCCGCTTGCGCCCCGGGTGCCGAGATCGGCGCTCGACCTTGGGCAACAGCAGCTCGAGTCCCGGAGCGATCCACCACCTCGAAGATCATTCGTTAGGAATTCTAAACTAAGATCCGCACGCCCTCGACTGCGGGAGGGACACCCGCCGAAACAGTGCAGGATGATGTTGCCGGCGCCCCGCACTGCGTCCGGCATGACAAGCTGTGCTGGTCCACCCCCGAACCCAGGAGGTCACCATGGCCGAAGAGCCCGTAACTACGGAAGGTTCGGAGCCGGCTGTCCCCGAGGCGTCCCCTCTGGCGCCGGACAGCGACGGCAACTACGACCTCAAGCGCAAGTTCCGTGAAGCCCTGGCACGCAAGCGCCGTGCTCAGGCGGACGCTGCCGATGTTGCCGCCAACCCGAATGCGTCGAAGGTGCGTGCGGCGCACGGCCCGGCTGCGAGCCAGCGGTCGTTCAGGCGTAAGAGCGGCGGCTGAGTCGATCAGTCCCGCGGTCCGGCCGCTTTACCGGCACTCTGCGCGCTGTCCACGCGTGCGCCCGGTGCCGTGGCCCGCAACGTGCGCATGTCCATGTGCGCGTTGCGGGCGAGGCGTAGCCGGCGGTCTCGCCTGTGGGACGGCCCCACTGCGGCTGGCGTGGGTCGGTGGCGCCGCCGCAACTGGCATCACCGGCGAGGATGTCCGGTCGCCCGCGGTGCACGGTGGGCGGAAGGCGTAGCTGACGGCCCGGTGAAACGCCGGACATCTGCGCCGACACCGAGACCGACACGCAGACCCTGCGGCGCTTAAGAGATCAACAGTGCGTCCGCCATGGCCGGCTACCGAGCCACGTCGCAAGCCGCGACACCGCACTCAGCCCCGGTCATGGAATACACATCGGCCTGAACGCCGCCTCCTGGCGCCGGCTGATCGACGAGACGCCCCCGACGGGCGTAGCGTCGAACAGGTGAGGACGGGGAGTGTGACGGCCCCCGCCCTCACGCGTGCCTGCGCTGTTGGTTCGGTGGTGCACCCCTGTTTTCTCCGCCTATGCCGCTGCCTGCCGACCGGTCCTGGCCCGCGGACCTGCCGCGTGACGTGTCGCAGCTCCTCGGTACGACTCCAGCGCCAAGGCCGTCAGCCATGCTTCTGTCGCACGCATGTGTTCAACGTGACGGGTGGCAGGGGCGTGCCGATCCGCGGCCGGCTTCCTTCCTGCCGGGCGGGGGGCTGCTGGGTGGGCAGGAGCACCTAAAGGTCGCAGGGGCGCCGAGACGGAACCTCTGGGGTGACTTCCGCAGCACTGTCCGACCACCGCCGCTGTGCGGAGATCTTGCTCGATGCCCGAGTGGGTGCGCGGGTGCTGCAGTGGACGGGCGGCGACCACGACACCGGCCATCACGGCATGGCCGCTGGTCAGGCGGCCGTGCACGTGGACCGCGGCGCGATTCGTCACGCGCATCTGCGGCCACCGACCCGCGGCCACTCAGGTACAAGCGGGGTTGGGTTTCTGCTTCGACGACACGTTCGTCCACCGTATGCGCCGGGGCCCGACGCGGCAGCCCCGTCACGGCCCACGCCTGTCGGCCGCCGTTGGAGCGCACCGGGCAGTACGGCGAGTAGCGCGACGCCCTGCTGCACTGGATGCCCACGAGTCCCGAGACGCCTTCTCCAGGTCCGGCAGCCCGGACGTGGCGCGCCCCGGCGAGTACGACCTGTCGTTGCGCCGCCCAGGCATGATGCACCGGGGCAGACTGCATCCGCAGGACCGGCCGCCACGGAAGGGGCAGTGAGGGCTACCAGTACCCAGCCCTCCGCCGTCCTCGGCATCCACTGTGTCGCACCATCGCCGAGGGCGGCGCCACGCGCCGTGCCCCATCTCCACCGTGTGCAGGGTCGAGCCCGGTCTCCTTCGCAAACTGCGCCCCCCGCTCCTGCACGGCGGCGGCCTGTTCAGTGGCTGGGTCATGGCTTGGCTGGCGGCCCAGTTCACGGCCCGCATCCACTCATCCCGCATCGGCTCGTACCTCTCCCGCGCTGACCGCTACGGCAGGCCGCCGACCATCTTCAAGGGGGGCGCCGGGTCCACCGCCGCAGCAGATGGCGCGGCACCCGAGGGCGGGGAAGGAGCCAATCGGCCTGCGAAGCGCCTCGCCCGGCGTCTTGACGAGCTGGTCCTCGTGGAAGACCTGGACCATGGTTCCAGTGGAGCGGACGTCGACCTTGCGGCCGATCAGCTTCCACGGCACCGAGTAGACGGGGCGGCCGACCGCACCGGCACGGCTAACTGGGCACTTCCCGCTTTCGTCCTGCGAAGTTCCTGTCGGACCGTCCGCGTCGAGAGTTGCGAGACGAACGACGACCCGGCGCTGCTCGAATCGTGACCACGGTGGGGTCGGAGGACTTGCGCAGCACGGGAAGCGCCGTCCGCGACCTCCTCGTCGACTGGGGCAACAACGGCTACTCCTGCGTCCAAGAGCGGTTCCAACGAGCCGTCGACGACGGCGACTGACTCCGCAGACCGATCCGGGGCTGCCGGCCCGCTACCTCACCACCTTCGCCTATGGCATCGCCGTACAAGCCGCGAGCGGTGTCGGCCGTGACGAACTCCAGGAGCTGGCCGACGCCGCCCTGCGCAACTGGTGACTCTCATGAGAGTCGTCCGGCGTGCGCCTTCCGGCCTCCTCGAAGGGCGACCGCCACTCGACCGTCAACCGCCTGGTCCGGCCTGGCAATGCTCGTGCTGCCCCGCATGTTCTGGCTGAGCATGTCCTCGGTGGAACGCGAGCACATCGTCGCCGCCTACACCTTTGAGCTCGGCGCGTGCTGGAGCAACGCCATCAAGGAACGGCAGCTGCGCGCGCTCGCCGACATCGCCCCCGAGCTGTGCGCCCGGGTCGCCGAGGGACTGGGCCTGCCCGCCCCGGACGCCACCCAGCCGCCCGTCGACGTGCAGCCCAGCCCGGCCCTGTCCCAGGTCGGACAGGAGTGGCCGTCCGACGGCCGGATGGTCGGCATCGTCACCGACGGCACCACCGACACCGAGGGGGTGCGCACACTCCGCCAGGCCGTGCTGGACGCCGGCATGGTGCCGCTCGTCATCGCACCAGCCGGTGGAAAGCTCGGCACGGTGCACTGACGCGCCACCTGGGCGGTTGGCCAGTGCCCTCGTGAGTCAGGACGGCGGAGCAGGCAGAGGCATTGCGTTGAGGGCTCGCGCCGCATGGAAGAGGTTGGAAGCCATGGCCCTGCCGGTGGATACCGCCCAGTCGTGACCACGCTCGTCGTCCAGGTAGTCGGGACCAGGGCCGGGCCCTAGGTGCCAGTAGGTCCAGGACTGGCCGGGGATCGTGAAGCCGATATCGCAAAGAGCGCCGCTGATTTCGCTGATGACGTGATGAGCACCGTCTTCGTTGCCGGTCACCAGGACTCCGGCAACCCGGTTGTACGCGACGGGCCGTTCCTCGTCGTCGGTCTCACTGAGCAAAGCGTCCAGCCGTTCCAGGACTCGCTGGGCGACTGACGAAGGGCGACCAAGCCAGGTCGGCGAAGCCACGATCAGAATGTGGGACGACAGCACTTTCTGGTGCACGTCCGGCCAGTCGTCACCTTCACCCATGTCGGTTTCGACGCCGGGCTTGATGTTCAGGTCGACGGCCCGTACGACGTCCACCTCCACCCCGTGGCCTCTCAGCGCGGCGATGACAGTGGCAGCGAGGGCCTCCGTGTTCGAGGTCTGGGGGGACGGTTTGAGAGTGCAGTTGATGACGGGTGCGCGCATAGGCCACGTGTTCCCAGAACGGCAGCAGCCCACGAACTACCGGCGCTCCCGGTGCCCCCCCGGACGGTGCAAACGAAGTGAATGCAAGAAGATCACCGCGTGCCTGCGAATCCCACGAGGAGCAAGCAGGAGCGGCCGGCGAAGGAGCGGAGGAAGGCCGGATCACCTTGCTGCCTACCGTCACACATTACTGACACGACGGCGCCGGGGGACCCTGGCGGTGTACCCACGACTACGTGCGCAACGGCTTGACCACGCGATTCGCCGCGTTTGATATCCCCACGGGCCAAGCCGGCGCCGCAGGCACCCAGCCATGGAGTTCAAAAAGTTCCGGATCCGGATCGACACGGAGGTGTCCGTTCACCTGTGGATCCATCTGATCGTGGATAATCACAGCACCACAAAACACCGTGGATCTACCAGGTCGAGCGGTAATTCGGCTACCTCGCCCACCAGATGGTCCGCCGAGGCGCACACAAGAACTTCCACCCACTGGAAGCCGACGCTGGGGCTTGGGCCAAAGTCGAGAGGGCTGACGAGTGGCAGTTTCCATTTTCTTGATCATTCGTTGGGAAGCGCATGGATGCTCGCGGTGATGACGCGGAACCCCTTGCGGCCTTGTCCGACACTTCCGGGCTCACACGGGGTTCCGATGATCATGTGGATGTCGCTGAATGCGACCGCAGGAGAGGGCGCCAGGCGTTCTGGCCTGGACGGACGGTGATGGTCGCCACCGCGGTGTCCACCGTGATCACCGCTGTCGTGTCCGTCCTAGTGCGAGACCTTCCAAGGTGAGCGTTTATGAGCTGTTCGGAGATCCAATGGTGCGGTGCTGGCGCGTCGCGGTTGGCGGACTACGCGAGGGGCAGCAGGAGGTTCAGGAGGTGGGTCTGGATGCCGGGCCCGAAGCTCCTGCAACACCTCTGCAGTCCGCGCATCCTGTAGAGCCTGAAAAGCCATCTGGCCGGCCGAACCACTCTCCCCACGATGCAGCCACGTAGACTGGCTTCGGTTCAGTGCTGCAGGGCGGCACCGTGGGCGTCGGCTCGAAGGCAGTTGAGGGAGACAGCCGTGAACTCATGCCTCGGTCTGTGGCGTCGATGCCGCCGCAAGAGCGTCGATACCCTATGGGGCGCGACAGTCTCCACATGAACAAGGGCTCGGCTGTCGCCGTCATTGCCGCTCAGGGCGAGGCCTTGCGGCGGTGTACTGCGGCGACGGCGCCCAAGGCCACGCCGACCGCGATGACGATCAGCCCACGGATCCACACCTCGCCGTCGGTCTGCGTGGCGAGCAGCACACAGGACAGCGCGCCCAGGACGGGTACAGCGGTGTACGCCCGGAAGTGGGGCCGGGCCGGGCGGTCGCGTCGTTGGACGAGGACGGCGGTGTTGACGAGGAAGAACACCACAAGAAGCAGCAGTACGAGGGTGGATGCGAGGGTTGCCACATCTCCTGTGAGCGCCAGCAGGAAGGACAGGGCGGTCGTGGCCGTGATCGAGGCCCACGGGGTACGGCGCCGGGGCAGCAGGGAAGTAAGGAAGTGGGGGAGGAGGCCGTCCCGCGCCATGCCGTAGGCCAGGCGGGAACTCATGATGCCGGTGAGCAGCGCGCCGTTGGCCACGGCGACGAGGGCGATGAAGCTGAACAGCTTGGGAGGGACGCCGCCCGCCTCCTTCACCACTTCGAGCAGCGGACCGCTGGAGCCGGCCAAGGTTTCGGTGGGGACGGACGCCGAGGCGACGATCCCGACAAGGACGTACACGGCCCCCGCCGTCACCAAGGCACCGAAAAGGGCGCGCGGATACGAGCGACGTGGGTCACGGGTCTCCTCGGCGACGTTGACGGAGGTCTCGAAGCCGACGAACGAGTAGTACGCGAGAACCGTCCCTCCCAGGACCGCGGCGGCGGCTCCCGTCTCGGCAGTGCCGAGGTGGACGAGCCTGCCGAAGTCGCCGTCGCCTCGCAGGAACAGCCAGACCCCTAGACCTACGACGAGCAGGAGACCACCCACCTCGACGACCGTTGCGGCTACGTTGAGGCGGGTGGATTCGCTGATGCCCCGGGCGTTGAGGAGGGCCAGCGCGCACAGGAAGACCGCCGCCACGCATACGACGGGCAGGCTGACGAATGCGGTGAGATAGTCGCCGGCGAAACCCCGCGCCAGTGCCGCGACGGACACGATGCCTGCCGCGAGCATGCAGAATCCGGCGACGAAGCCCGTGAACGGTCCGTAGGCGAGGGTCGCGTAGTGGGAAGCGCCTCCGGCCCTCGGATACTTCGTGGCGAGTTCGGCGTAGGAGGCGGCCGTCAGGAGCGACAGCAGCAAGGCGACGAGCAGAGGCACCCACACGGCACCGCCCGATTCCGCGGCGATCTGGCCGACCAGGACGTAGACGCCGGCGCCCAGCACGTCGCCCAGGATGAAGAAGTAGAGCAGAGGTGTCGTCAACGCCTTCTTAAGGCCAGAGGTCTGGCCCTGGTGCGGGTCGTGGGGCGCCGGTGAGGAGGGGATGGTCACTGCTACCGCTTACCCATGCGCCCCGGCCACAGACGAGATGCATGCGCATGTCCCCTGGACGGGCCATGAGTACTGGCACACCACGGCAGCAGGCGGGCACCGGCTCAGCGCCGTTCGGGGCCCTCGCGCCCGCGCATCAGGTCCCCGCCTCGCCCCGCCCCGCCGCATGACGGCCGACGCCGTCGAAGATGGGGAAGGCGACGTATCGCGCACCCAACCGGTCCCGGAGCTTGTGCGCGACCATCTCCGGGCGCCACCGGCGCCGCGTCCCCGGCTGCGGCCAAGAGCTCGGCCGGCCCGATCCGATCATCCGCCATCGTCGCCTCCCGCCACGACCCCGCGCAGACCCACCTGACCAAAGGCTCACTTGGTTGCCCCCTCTGGGCTGCAGGGCCGGCTTCGGCCAGGCTGGTGTGACGGGGGATGCCGTACCGCACGATCGGTTCCGAGGTGTCGGAAGAGCGCTGCTGGGCACTCGATCGGCGGAGATGTCCGTGGAGGGACCACGGGAGGCGGCCATGCGGGACCTGCCACCAGAAGGCACCGCTGAGATCCTGTTCGTGGGCAACGCGACGCTGCTGATCCGCTACGGCGAGCTGACGTTGCTCACCGACCCCAACTTTCTGCATCGCGGACAGTTCGCTCACCTTGGATACGGGCTGGTGTCACGGCGCCTCACCGAACCCGCGCTCGACGCCAAAGACCTTGCCGGGCTCGAGATCGATGCCGTGGTGCTGTCCCATCTGCACGGGGATCACTGTGACAGGGAGGCCCGCCGCGGCCTCGACCGAGGCGTGCCGTTCGTCACCACGCCACACGCCGCACGCGTCATGCAGGGGCTGTACGGGTTCCATCGGGCTACGGGTCTGCGCACGTGGCAGACCCACACTCTGCTGTGCGGCGACAGTCTGGTCCGCGTCACCGCCCTACCGGGTCGGCACGCGCGCGGGTCGCTGCGGATGTTGCTCCCGCCGGTGATGGGAAGCCTCCTGGAACTCGGGGACCGCTCCGGGCGTACGCGCCTGGTCGTCTACCTGACGGGCGACACGCTCCTTTACGACGGGCTGCGCGAGATCCCCCGACGGTGCCCCGACATCTCCCTGGCCGTCGTGCACCTCGGCGGCACCACCCTGCCGGGAGGTTTCTTGGTCACCATGGACGCCGACCAGGGCGCCGGCCTCCTCGATATGATCCGCCCTGAACGCGCGCTGCCCGTCCACTACGACGACTACACCGTCTTCCGTTCCCCGCTGGCCGACTTTTTTGCCGAGGCGGAACGCCGCGGCCACGGCGCACGTCTCGTGAGATGTGACCGCGGCGATCAAGTGGTGATCGGCCGTCGTCCGTAGAGACGACGCAATGTCTGCGTGTGGTTGAGGTCAGCTGGTCGTGGTGTGCGGCGGGATGCGGATGGCGAGCAGAGCGACGTCGTCGTCGTTGTCGGCGGGCCGTACCCGCTGCAGCAGATGGTCGGCGAAGGCATCCAGTGGGTGGTGGACCAGGGCTGCGGCGTGACGGCGCAGAGTTTCCATCCCGGCGTCGAGGGGGTGGGTGCGGGTTTCGATGAGGCCGTCCGTGTAGAAGACCACCGTCGAGCCGGGAGGCAGAGCGATCTGGGTGTCGGGCCGGGGGTGGTGTGTCGCCGTGCCAAGGAGCATGCCGTTCGCCTCGTTCAGGTAGCGGGTCAGGCCGTTGTGGTCGACGAGGAGTGGGGGTGGGTGACCGGCGCCGGTCCAGCGTAGGCGCCAGGAGCCGTGCGGTTCCGTGCTCAGCCGGGCCAGGACCATGGTGGCCATGCGGACGTCGCTGATGTGGCTCATGGCCTGGTCCAGCTCTTCGACGATGCGGTGCGGCGGCTGGTTCTGTGACCAGGCGAGGGCGCGCAGCATGTTGCGTAGCTGGGCCATGCCGGCTGCTGCCTCCAGGTCGTGTCCCAGGACGTCTCCGATGACCAGCGCGGTGTCCCCGCAGGGCAGCGGGAAGGCGTCGTACCAGTCCCCGCCGACGTGTGAGGCGTCCGATGCGGCCAGGTAGCGGGCGGTCATCGCGACGCCCGGCAGAGCAGGGAGCTGGGGCAAAAGGTAGCGCTGCATGGTCTCCGCGACCTGGGCCTGGCGCCGGTAGTGGCGTGCGTTTTCCAGAGCGAGGCCGATGCGCCCGGCTATGTCCTCCAGCAGAGCGAGGTCGTGCGTGGTGAAGGCCTGGTCATTCGGGTCGGAGCGTCCCAGTGTCAAAGCTCCCAGTACTTCACGGGGGCCGCGGATGGGGGCGATGGCCGCTGTCTTGATGCCAGTGGCTTTGAAGAGTCTGTGTTGCTCCACGGCGATGCCCGTGTCGGGGGACCCCTGGTAGGTCTCCGGGCCGGCCAGGTTGGAGGCGACACCACGCAGCGCTCTCGACAGCGGCATCGGTGAGGCATCGGACACCGGTGGCATCGGGCCCTGGAGATCCTCACGCCGCACCAGCACCCCGCTTCGGGCGTGGATCGTGAAGCGCAGGCTGCTGAGGCCGGCACGCAATGACGTGGTGAAGCATTGGATGAGGCTGCTTCTTCCCAACAGCCGACCTGTTACCGGCTACGTGAGCCGAGGGGGCATTTGTAGCACGAAAACGTCGCGGTCTGATCGGCGCTCCGGCTCGCAGGTGCGACGCACGTCACAGGCCGTGAACAGCTTCACCGCCCAACACCCGGGAACACGTGCGTGGCGCACGCAGACAAGGGCACTTGGGAACAGGGGACGAGGGTGATGAGGGACGCCGACTGGGGCAGGCGGGGCCTGTGCAGGACCGCTCCTCCCGACGAACTCTTCGTCCAAGGCGCCGCCCAGAACCGGGCCAAAGCCCTTTGCTCGGGATGCCCAGTACGCACCGAGTGCCTGGCCTATGCCCTCGATGAGCGGATCGGGCATGGCATCTGGGGCGGGATGACCGAACGCGAACGCCGGGCCCTGCTGCGCCGGCGCCCCTCTGTCACCTCTTGGCGCCACCTCCTGCACGCAGCCCAGCTTCGGCACGCTCAAGCGGTTACCGGCCAGACCGCGACCGTCGCCTCACGGTCGGCGGGCTAGCCCGCACCGGCCCGCATCCACCTTTCTCGGCATTTGCGCGGACCTGTGTTGACGCCGCGTCTGCTGCTTCCCGGTCCGGCCTGTGCCTCTCGGTCAGTCGCGGGCGGCGAGGGCAGCGCCAGGGCGCTCGGCAGCATGGTCGGCCGCGCCAACCGGATCAGTTCCAGGCGCTGGCCGTGGTGGACCGCAGGGAGAGCATCGCCGCGCCCATCGCCGCGAGCAGTCTGGCCGCCCACGAATGGGCCGTCAGTGAACTGACAGGGGCCCCGCGCCTCAGTGCCTCTATCTGTTGGTCACGAGAAACGGGGGTTCGACCTCGTTGCGCAGAAGGGCTGGAAGTGCCAGTACTCCGAGGGAGAGATGGCGCTTCCGGTGCCCCGGGCGGAGGCCGTGCTGTCCCCTCCGGCGGATGCCGAGTGCCCGGCGCTGGGGGTCTGGCCGAGTGCCGACGTGTTGGCGATCTTCAGAGTCCACGCCGACGATCAAGTCGACTTCGACGTGGACCTGCGGGAGTTGATGGGCCAGGATCGACTTGATGTGTTCTGCGGCTTCCTTCGGGACATCGGGCGGCGGTTGGGCGAGCCGGTGCTGATGGACCCGGAGGGCGACTCCGGCCATCCGGTGCTCGGCTTCGACGTCGAGGCTGATCGAGTCGTTGTCCTGAGGCGGTGGGGGAAGCTGTGCCGGGGCAGCCGGGGGCTACGTGTTCCAGGGAGCCGGTTCCGTGCCGTCTTTCCAGGCCCGCAGGGCCTCGCCGTTGAGGCAGACGATCCCGCACTGTTCGGCGTACTCGATGGCCGGAGCCGTGAAGTCGCTCGTCGTGACGACGACTGCTACGTCGGCCTCGTGGACGGCGTAACAGGTGCCCCCGAAGCGCTGCATCTCCTGTGAGCCGCAGCGGTTGCTGTCGCAGTAGCGCTTGCACTGGATGACGACGCGCCGCCCGTCCGGTGCGACGGCGAGGACATCGGCGCCGAGGTCCCCGGCGCCCCCGACCACGTCCACCTGAACGCATCCGTCCCGTTCGCACAGCTCCGCGATCGCCCGCTCGAACTCGTCGGCGTCCAATGCGTCGCAGTCGAGCGTGTCCCCGTCTGTGAATGTATCTAGGGCCACAGTGGTGCCGGCTTCGTCGTCCACTGCTCCGGTGCCGGCCACTGGACCGGCCGACGCCACGCTTTCCTCAAGCGGAGCCGTCAGCTCCGTCCCGTTGTCGGCGGCGGGGCGCTCGAACGCAACCCGACAGCCGGTCGCCGGCAAGTCGGCCCTGGTCCGAGCCGCCGTGGCGGAGGCCGCCGGTGTGTCCATCGAGTCGAGAGCTGTGTGCGTGGCCTCCTCCAGTGCTGCGGCGGCCCGCTGCGCGGTCCGCTTCGCTGAGAACCTGCGCCTGGTCCCGCGCCTGCGCAAGACCAGGACGATCGCCGTCACGACGAGGCAGAGCACGACCACCCATACCGGGCGGTGCTGAAGGGCCCCGGCCGCCGAACGGACGACGAGGCCCGCGCTGCTCAACAGGAGCGCGAGAAGGCCGAAGAAGACGGCCGTCGCGCGCAGATCGAAGGTCCGTCGGCGGTCGCCGCGTCGTAGGCGTGTGGGTGTGGTCACGGTGGTGAGACGCCTCCCCTGGTCGACGAAGATCACCAAGTCGCCTGCCCCGAGATCGCGGACTTGATCACTTCGCCCGCGGCCGATGCGGTGACCCCCCGCGCACACCGGCTCCTCGACGACCGCACCGTGCCGACTGACTGCGAGCCGCCCCGGTGGGCACGGCCGTACCCACCGGGAACGGAATCGTACAGAGCGCCGCCTGCGCGAGCCGCGATCAGTAGAAGCGCTGGTTGCGGCCGTTGGAGCAGCTCCACGTCTGCAGGAGCGCACCGTCCGCGTAACCGAACTCCCGCACGTCGAGGCAGTACCCGGCGCCGTTGGCGACGCTGCGGAACTCGTAGGCGGGCTGCGTGCCGTCCGGGGTGCTGTACGACCCCTTGGACGTGATGTACCAGCGCTGATCGGTGCCCGAGTTGCAGGTCTGCTGCTTCACCAGCGTGCCGTACCCGGTGGCGCCCGAGTCCAGGCACTTGCCGGTGTAGTAGTTGCGCACCTGGTAGAAGGTGCCCCCCGAACTACCGTTCTCCGTAGGGTCCAGACACCACTTCTGACTCTGGCCGTTGTACCAGTGCCACATGTGGGCCTGGACGCCGTCCGAGGTCCATGGGCCCTGGACGTCCGCGACCATCCGCGTTCCCGCTCGCACGCTGGCGTCGACGCCCGCGTACCAGTACGGACCCCGCGTGAAGCCGCCCGTGCAGCCCACCGCGGCCACGGCAGCCGGTGCCGCCGCGGGAGCCGCCGAACCGGCCTTGTCGGCGGCGGCCTGGGCGCTGGGTGTCACAGCGGCGCCGAGAAGAAGCGAGATGGCGGCGCCGGCCACCAGTCCGTGTGTGCGAACCCGCATAGGACCTCCATTGATCGATGTCGGGTGGTCGTGCCCTCTTCGGCGTTCGTGCCAGCCGCCGTGTCCCTCATGCCGCGCCGAGGGGCGGTGCGAGGCGATCCCGGCCGGGCACGTGCCGACAATGGACCGCCCGCCTGGCGAAAACCTTGTCGCGACCTTGTCGGCCTGGCATGCGCATGTTGTGCTGTCCGTCATGGACGGGCCAGACAGACGCGACGGCGACTCGACCGAGTTCCGGCTCCTGGGCCAGGTGGAGCTGCGCTCAGCCGGCCAGGTGGTGGGCCTGGGCCCTCCGCAAAGGCATCTCCTCCTCGCGGCCCTGCTCGTCGACGCGGACCGTGCGGTGACGCTGGAGACGCTGATCGACCGGGTGTGGGGCGAAGAGGTGCCGGCGCAGGCGCGAGCCTCGCTCTACTCGCACGCCGCCCGGATCCGCCGAACACTCGAGCATGCCGCCGTCCACGGCCCGGACGAACGAGCCGGGCGTCCGCGGCTGCTGCGCACTGCGGCCGGCTACCGGCTCGCGGTGGCGCCAGCCCTGGTCGACATGCACCGGTGCCGGCGTCTGGTCGAAGCAGCCCGCGGGAAGGACCGCGACGAGCGGCTGGCGCTGTTGCGTGAGGCGTTCTCGCTGTGGCGCGGCGAACCGCTGGCCGGGCTGCCGGGCCAGTGGGCAGCGCACACCCGGGAGATGTTGCGGCAACAGCGGGTCGACGTGGCGATCACCTGGGCGCAGGCGGAACTGGCGATGGGCGGTTCGGCGGCCGTGATCGCGGCACTGCCCCGTCTGCTGGGAGAGCATCCTCTGGTGGAACCGCTCGCCGGCCTGCTCATGCGGGCTCTGAACGCCGCCGGGCGACGAGCGGAGGCCCTCGCCTGCTACGCCACCCTGCGGCAGCGGCTGTCCGATGATCTCGGAACCGATCCGAGCGCGGAACTTCAGCAGGTGCACGAGGAGATCCTGCGCCGCCGAGCCACCGGTCCGACGGCCAGCAGGCCACCGTGCGGTACTGCTGAGTCTGCCTGGGCCGCGCCCGCACAACTTCCGCTTCCCACACAGCGGTTCACTGGCCGAACAACAGAGATCGCAGCCCTGGACGAAGTGCTGGCCGACCACGTCGACCGGCCGAACTCGGCGGCCGTTTCAGTGCTGTCGGGGACGGCAGGCGTCGGCAAGACTGCCCTGGCTGTGAGCTGGGCGCACCGGGTGGCCCATCACTTCCCGGACGGCCAGCTGTTCGTCAACATGCAGGGCTTCGACATGTCCGGAGAGGCGGTGTCCCCCCGGCAGGCGATCCAGGGCCTTCTCGAGGCGCTGGGCGTACCCGGCGAACGTGTCCCGGCCGACTTCGACGCCCAGGTGAACCTCTACCGCAGTCGGCTGGCCGGACGGCGCGTGCTGGTGGTGCTGGACAATGCCCGTGATGTGCGACAGGTACGGCCGCTGCTGCCCGGCTCACCCGGCTGCCTGACCGTGGTGACCAGCCGTAACCAGCTGTTCGGCCTGGTTGCCGTGGAGGGCGCTCACACCCTGACGCTGGATCTGCTGTCCCATGGCGAAGCACGCACGCTCCTGACCCACCGTCTGGGCGCGGAGCGCCTGGCCGCCGAGCCGGAGGCGGTACGGGAGATCGTCGACCGGTGCGCTCGGCTGCCGCTGGCCCTGGCCGTCGTGGCCGCCCGCGCCGCCATGGAGCCTCGCCTGCGTCTGGCCTGGCTGGCCGGTGAACTGCGCGCCGCAGACGGCGGTCTGGACGCGTTCACCGGTGATGCCGACGACCCGCCGACCGACGTGCGCGCGGTGTTTTCCTGGTCCTACGATGCCCTCAGTCCCGGCGCCGCACGCGCTTTCGCCCTGCTCGGACTCCACCCCGGTCCAGATGTCTCCTTGCATGCCACCGCCAGCCTGACGGGCCACACGGCGACTCGTGCGAGGCATCTGCTGGCCGAACTGTCCCGCGCCCACCTGATCACGTCACACACCCCCGGCAGATACACCCTGCACGACCTGCTGCGCTCCTACGCCACGGAGAAGTTCCACTGCCTGGATCCCCGCACCGAACAGGATCCCGCCCTGCACCGGATGCTCGACCACTACGTGCACAGCGCTCACGCCGCCGACCACCAGCTCGCCCCGCACCGCGACCCGATCGTCCTCTCACCGCCGAGTCCGCAGACCGTCGCCGAGCAAAGCGCTGATCACGAGGAGGCTGCCACGTGGTTCACGACCGAGCATCGGGTGCTGCTCGCACTGGTGCGCCGGGCCGCCGACACAGCGATGCACCACCATGCCTGGCACCTCGCGTGGGGACTGACGACATACCTCCAGCGGCGTGGTCGCGGACACGAGTTGCTCGCCGTCCAGCACACCGCGTTGCAGGCGGCGCGGTGCCTTCCCAACGCCGTCGGAGAGGCGCACGCCCACCGCGGACTCGGCATCGCCTATCGCTGTCTGGACCGTCCTGACGACTCCGCCGCCTCTCTGCTTACGGCCCTCGACCTGTTCCGCGAGCTCGCCGACCCTGTCGGTCAGGCGCACTGCCACCTCGGTGTCGTGTGGGCGCTGTCCCGGCAGGGTCGTCACGACGAAGCCGGAGATCACCTCAGGGCCGCACTGGTGCAGTTCCAGATGGGCGGCGACCGCTCCGGACAAGCCAGGGTGCTGAACAACTTCGCTTGGTATCACGCCGAACAAGGCGACCGCCGAGCCCTGAGTTTGTGCCGGCAGGCGTTGGACCTGCTGAGGGACAGCGCGGACCGTGAGGGACAGGCAGCTGTTTGGGACACCTTCGGCTACACCCACCACCACCTGGGCCGACCGGTGGAGGCCATCCGGTGCTATCGGCAGGCGTTACGGCTCTACGAGCAACTGGGCCACCGCTTCCACGAAGCCGAGGTACTCACCCACCTCGGGCATGCCCATCTCGCCGCGGACGAGAGGCAGAAGGCCCGCGACAGCTGGCAGCGTGCCCTTGCCGCACTGGACGAGATGGGCCACCCCGAAGCCGATCACATACGCACCGGCCTGCGCCAACTCGACGAGACGGCACCGCTTGACGTCGGGCAACTCGCCGTTCGTTCTTGAAACCCGAGCAAGTGCGGTACAAGGGGGGACGACTGGCTGTTGAGGGCCACGAACCGGGTGGAGGCGCCGGTGCCGCAGACAAAGGGGCGGGGCGGCACCGGAGTCCGGTGCCGCCCGGGGGATGACGCGTTGTCAGTGCCGGTCGAGCACGGCGAAGGGATCCGCCGAGTCCCGGTTGTCGGCGGTGACGATACGCCGCCGCAGGGAGAAGGCCGCACCGGGCGACAGGGTGACCTGGCGCTGGCTCATGACCCAGATGCCGCAGGCGTAGGCGGTGAACGCGGTGTCGTCGTAGACGAGTCCGTAGGTCTGCCCGTCCAGCCCGGTCATCCCGATCCACGGCGCGGTCGGGGTGAAGTCGGCGGGTGTTCCGGCGGTGACGATGCCGGTTCCCGGCACGCCGGTCCGTTGGCCCAGTCCGTCGTGGTCGATGACGTCGCCGGTCCAGAAGGTCTGCTGCGCCGACCCGCGATTGGTGAAGACGCTCTCCGCGAGGACCCAGGGCTCGCCGCGTGTGACGGTGTACGTCGTCACGACGTCCAGGTCGGGTATCTGCGTACCGGCGCCGACCGCACGCACCACTGCGCTGTGGCCGCCCGCGCTGACGATGACCACGGAGCTGGACCTGACGGTGAGCTGCTGCCATGCGTTGCCGCCACGGGGGCGGGCCGTCGAGGCGTAGGGGAGGTTGAGCCAGTCCAGCTGGTCGAGGTGACCGACGGCGGCCAGGTCGCGGGGCTTGCCGGCGGTCACGTTCGGCAGCTGGGGGTCGTCGGAACCGGCGGACACGGCGAGGGCTATCAGGTCGTTGCCGAGGACGATGTCGGAGGTGGTGCCCTCGGACTGCGGGCCTGGCACGGTGCGCCCGGTCACGGCGTAGGCCGCCGTGGTCCGGTCCAGCCGCAGTTCGACGTCAGTGGCCCCTGGCAGGCGGACCGTCACCTCTCGGCTCGCGGGTTCGTAACCGACACCGTTGGCGGTGACCTCGTAAGTGCCCTCGGGAGCGAAGGCGATGAACTCGCCGGAGGGGTCCGTCGTGGTGTCTGAGATGCGGGTGCCCGCCTGGTCGGTGACCGTGACCGCGACGTTCCGCAGCGGCCGTCCGGACCGGTCCATGATCCGGCCCACCAATCCGTCGCCGTCGTCCCGGCGCCGCCGCGCGCCCGGGACTCCGTCCCGTACGTCGAAGGAGGCAATCGTGTACGCCGGAGAGGCCGCGTCCCGGGGGTTCAGCACGATCCGCAGGTCGCTGCGCCACCGGTCCTTGGTGACGTCGCACAGGACGTAGCCGCGGTAGCTGCCGTTGTAGAACTTCACGTGCGGATTCGCCGCGAGGCCCTGCCGGACATCGTTGTCCCAGCCCGCGCCGGAGGAGATCGACGTACCGACGAACTCCGTGGCGACGACAGGGGAGTCCGGGTCGGTGAAGTCGGTCTTGAGGTCGTTGACCCAGTGGGTGTGCCAGTCGCCGCTGAGGACGACCGGGTTGGACGGCTTGTGCTTCTCGATGAAGTCGAGGATGCGGGAGCGGGCGGCCGGATAACCGTCCCACTGGTCGAGGTTGACGACCTGGCCGGGGCCCAGGTCGTAGTCGAAAGCGGCCATGATCGTCTGCTGGGCGATGACGTTCCAGCGGGCGGGGGACCGGTCGAGCTGGTCGAGCAGCCAGCGCTCCTGCTCGGGACCGGTCATGGTGCGGGCGGGGTCGTAGACCTCGCCGGTCGGCTCCTTGCGCCCGTCGCCGAGTGCCTGGTCGCTGCGGTACTGACGGGTGTCCAGGATGTTGAACTGGGCGAGACGGCCGTACTTGAGCGTGCGGTACATCAGCGCGTCGGGACCGTCGGCGCGCTGGGCCTCGCGCATCGGCAGGTGTTCGTAGAACGCCTGGTAGCCGTTGGCGCGCCGCTCCAGGAACGGGCGGCCGTCGCCCGCGCCGCCGGGGACGTCCGCGGCGTAGTTGTTCTGGACCTCGTGGTCGTCCCAGGTATGGAAGAACGGGAACCGGGCGTGGGCCTCCCGCAGGTCCGGGGAAGTCTTGTAGAGGGCGTACAGCCGTCGGAACTCCTCCAGGGAGCCCTTGCTGGTCTCGTAGATGTAGTCGCCGAGGTGGACGACGAAGTCGACGTCCTGCGTTGCCAGATCCCGGTAGGCGGGGTACGGCCCCCCGGCCCAGGACTGGCAGGAGGCGAAGGCGAACCGCATCCGGTCGGCGTGCTTGCCCGGCGCGGGCAGGGTGCGGGTACGTCCGGTACGGCTGTGCACGCCGTCGGCCCGGAAGCGGTACCAGTACCAGCGGTCCGCCTTCAGACCCTCGGCGAGGACATGCACGGTGTGCGCGGACCCGGGGACGGCGGTGACCTCGCCGGAGCGCTCGACGTGCCGGAAGTCCTCGTCGCGGGCGAGTTCCCATTGCACGGTGACGGGCTGGGCCGGTATGCCGCCCGCCTCCACGTCGAAGGGGTCGGCGCAGAGCCGGGTCCACAGCACGACACTCTCGTGGTCGGGTTCGCCGGAGGCGACGCCCAGGGTGAAGGGCGCCGGATCGAGCTCCGCCGCCTCGGCCGCGGTCGGGGCTCCGAGCAGCTGGGACGTCATGGCGGCACCGAGGGTGCCACCCGTCAGCGTCAGGAACTTCCGTCTGTCCAGGGAAGGAAGGGGCACGGTGTTCGTCTTTCTCGGGTGCGAGGCGTGTCTGCAAGGTGCTTCTGGGGGGCGACCAACGGAGCTTCCGCAACCAGGACGATGGGCGGATGAAGGGCAACTGAACGGAGGGGGCGAAACACCGGACGTACAAGGGGTCGGTGGCCGACTTCACCCATGTCACGCGGTCGTCGGCTGGTCCGCCGCCACCATCAACCGGCCTGCGCCTCGGACCAGGGCATGCCAGAGGAGCTCTGGCCCGGAGGCGGCAGTGGGGCCAAGCAGCTTCCGCGATCATGATCTCGTTGGATGTCAACTCACTTGCCATGGTGGGTGTGCGGCACGCCGGCGTGCCGGTCGACCGCACCGCCGGGCACGTTGCCGCGGCGGACGTGACGTCCGGTGCGCAGCCCGGCACCCTCTCCTGCCTCTGGGTCGCGTCACCCTGGTCCGCGACCCCGGCGGACCGGCCGGGCCGGCCGCCGTTCGGGCCGCGGAAGCCGCTGGGACGCCTCCTGCGGACGGAGCGGACGTCAGGACCGGCGGTGCACCCACCAGAAGCTGAACGCGGTGACGGCCGCTGCCACGGCGAGGAGTACCCCGGCCGTGGCCCACTGCATGGGCAGGAAGTGGGAGGCCGGGTGGTACTCGACCCACACGCCCGCCACGTCGTGCGCCTTCAGGCACGCGGCGGAGGCGTCGGTGGGGCCGCCGCAGGCGGTGGAGGTGAACCTGTCTCCCGACGAGGTGAGGTAGCCGGAGTCGACCGTCCAGGAGGAATAGGGCTTGCTGGGAAGTTCGAGCGGCCATGCGTGCGGCTGCAGAAGACCCAGGGGGGTGGGTGAGCCCCAGAGGTCGGCGGTGAACTGCCGGGCTGTTGCCACCTGGACGGGCCACAGCAGGGGCCGCAGGAAATTCAGGCCCACCCAGCCGGCGATGCACAGGGCGCACGTGACGACCATGGCCGCCACCGTGCGACGCACGACCATGCCGACCACCGCTCCGGTGACCAGGGCGAGCAGGGCCATGGCGACCGGCACCACGCCGACGTTGTCGAACGGCGGTGAGTCGTACCAGTGCATGCCCTTCAGCATGTTGTCCGCGGGCTTCCACCACCACGTGTAAAGAGCTGACAGCACGCCTGTGCCGACGAGTGTGACCAGGGCGGGCACCCCGAGCTTGTAGGCGAACCAGCGCGCACGGCTGACGGACTGCGACCGCGACAGCAGATACGTGCCGTTCTCGATCTCGCGGGAGAGCAACGGCGCGCCCAGGAAGACGCCGATGATCAGCGGAGCGAAGGAGGTCACCAGGCCGGTGTAGTGGAGAAGGTCGTAGAACCGCCCCCGGAACGCGTTCACGCCCTCGCAGCGTGGATCGGGGGAGTCGTAGACGCAGCCGACCAGGTCATGGGTCTCGATGTAGGCCACCATCTCGGCGCGCTGGACGACGACGAACACGGCGAGCGCGGCGAGCAGGCCGGCGCCGGTCCAGAACGCGGCGCGGTGCTGGCGCCAGACGAGCCACACCGGCCCGGACAGGTGGGGGAGCCGGGCCCGGGTGGCCGGGAGTGCAGGGGCGTGGCTGTCGCTCATGCGGCGTCCTTGCCGGCGCAGGTGCGCGCGCTGGGAGTGATCAGGGGAGGTACGTCGGAGACGCCGAGGTAGGCGATGAGCAGCTCCTCCAGGTGCGGCTGGTGCCGCATCCACGTGCCTGCCACCGGTCCCTCGGGACGGATCAGAGCGGTGACCTGGCCGCCGGAGCGCTCCGCCGAGACAACGGTGTGGGAGGCGAGTTCGGCCGGCGGCAGCTGCCCCCGATCACGGCCCACCAGCGTGGTGTGGGCGGCGAGAAGGGTGTCGATCTCCCCGGCGAGCTGCACTCGGCCCCCCGTGATGGTGACGAGGTAGTCGCACACGGCGTCCATCTCGGAGACCAGGTGGGTGGACATCAGCACGGTGGTCCCGTGTTCGGCCACCTCGCTCATCAGGAACGCGGTCATCTCGTGACGCACGCGAGGGTCCAAGTCCGACATCGGCTCGTCCAGCAGCAGCAGACGGGGCCGTTTGCCCAGCGCGAGGGCCAGCGCCACGCGGGTGCGTTGCCCGCCGGAGAGATGGCCCACTTTCGCGCTCAGTGGTATGTCGCCCTGCCGTACGAGCCGTTCCGCGGTGCCCTGGTCCCAACCAGGGTTCATCTCACGCCCTGCCCGCAGCATGTCCGCGACGCTGAAGCCCGGGTAGAGCGGCTTGCTCTGCCCGACGAACGCCACACGGCCGCGACTCGCCGGCGCTTTCGGGTCTTCCCCGAACACGCTGAGCGTGCCGCAGGTCGGCTCCAGCACGTCGGCCGCCATTGACAGCAGTGTCGTCTTGCCCGCGCCGTTGGGGCCCACCAGGGCGCAGATCCGGCCGGCGGGCAAGCGGAAGCTGCAGTCGCGCAGTGCCCAGGACCGGCCGAACCGCCGGCTCAGTCCCCGTGCTTCCAGCGCCGTCCGGTCAGGGTCCCCCACATCGGGATCAGTGGCCGGATCGCCGACGGAACACTCGGCTGCGGATTCTTTCATCACGTTTCCTCGATCTCTGTCTGACATGTCGCGTGCGGGTCCGCCGGAGCCGGTTGCGGGGCCTCCTGGGGCAGAGCGTCGTAGCCCCCGACGAGGTCGGTGAACAGGGCGGTCACGTCGTCGCGCCCGACCCCGGCAGCGCGGGCCTGCCGCAGCCACTGCAACAGGCCGGCGCGCAGGGCCGAGTCGCCGGACGTCTCGGGACGGGACAGCGACCGGGTGACGAACGTCCCTGCGCCTCGGCGTGATTCGACCAGCCCTTCGTGCTCCAGTTCCCGATAGGCCTTGTGCACGGTGTTGGGGTTGATGGCCGTCATCCCCACCACCTCCCGGGCCGTCGGCAGTCGATCGCCCGGCACGAGCAGGCCCAACCGCATCGCCTGCTTGGTCTGCTGGACGATTTGCATGTAGGCGGTCACGCCGCTGTGTCGATCGATGCGGTATCGCACCAGTGAACCAGCCTTCTACTAGTGAACTAGTAGAAGACTCTCGGGGTGATCCCTTCGCTGTCAAGTTCGGCAGGGGAGGGGAACGCCGCTACGGCGTTCGAGGCGATCAGTCAGTGATCTTGGGACCTTCAAACTGCCCGGTGATCGGTCACCGACGGTGCCACCTGGCTCGGGAAGGAAGAATCACAGCACCTTCGAGGTGTGTCACAAGCGCGGTCCCACTCCTGTCCTACTCAGCGAATGAATGTCCATGAGGGTGGTCAGCGTGTGCCGTCCTCGCACTGAGGCTCACCACCGCCTGCCGAGGCGGCCCGATGCGTTCACCGATAAGAGAGAAGGACCCACGATGAAGCAGAAACCCACCGTTGTTCTGGTGCACGGTGCATTCGCGGACTCGTCCAGCTGGAGCGGCGTCGTCGAGAAGCTGCAGGCCGACGGGTACACCGTGGTCGCCGCCAGCAACCCGCTTCGCGGGCTCCACGATGACGCCGCCTACGTTCGGCAGCTCGTGGCGAGCATCGAGGGCCCCGTTGTCCTTGCCGGGCACTCCTACGGCGGTGCGGTCATCACCAATGCCGCCACCGGCCTGAACAACGTCAAGGCCCTTGTGTACGTCGCCGCGTTCGTCCCCGACGAGGGAGAAAGCGCCCTCGACCTGGCGGGCAAGTTCCCCGGCAGCACACTGGGTGAGACCTTGCACCCGGTGCCGGTGGACCTGGCCGACGGCAGCGGAGCGGCGGACCTCTACATCAAGCAGGAGATGTTTCACCGCCAGTTCGCAGCCGACCTCCCCGAAGGAACGGCCACAGTCATGGCCGCCATGCAGCGCCCCGTGACCAACGTCGCCCTTGAGCAGGCTTCGTCCGCGCCCGCGTGGAAAGACATCCCATCCTGGTTCCTTGTTGCCGCGCAGGACCAGAACATCCCGCCGCAGACGCAGACGTGGATGGCCGAGCGCGCCGGAGCCACGACCGTCGAGGTCACTGCCTCGCATGCTGTCAGCGTCTCCCGCCCCGGCGACGTCGCGCGCCTGATTGCCGAGGCTGCTCAGGTCACGGAGTGAGCGGGCGTCCGTCGCCTACGCGGAATGGCACCCGGGGCTGAGCCGGCACATGGACGAGCGGATCGGTCTCGATCTCCCCGATGAACGCTCACGGCCGAAGGAGGCGGTCCACCCGGGCACCGTCCGCGGCGCCCGCTACACGCCACGAGGCACCCCTCTAGGATCCATATGAGCAAAACTGCTGCATTCGCCGCCACTGCGGTATGTGGTGCGGCTGCCGTGTACGCGGTGGCGTTGCTGACCATGGACCAGGACAGCGGCACGTCGACCGGTCAGGACCTGCGGGTCGGCGCCGCGTGCTCGGCCGACTTCACCTATTCCCCCGAGGTTTCATGCGGCCTGATGGGCTTTGGCGACGTGCGATTCCACTGCCGCAGCGAGACACCTGCCACACAGTGCCCCAGAACCCGGTCGGTCACGCTCGAGAACACGGGGAGCGCTCGCGTTCGCCTGGTCGTGATCAGCGGATCGCGACCCGGCGAGCGAAACGACGTGGTGACGCCAGCCCTGTTGCCCGGTGCCCGCGCGGTCATCGCTCCCCGCTCGGACGAGACCTATCTCTACGACATCGTCATGCGCACCTTTGGCGGCAGCGCACGAGTGAAGATCACCGACGTCTCGAACGCCGACGTCGGATAGGCGATGACGCAGCGTACTCGTGGGTGCCGGGTCACAGCCCATGGGAGCGATCGGAGCGACCGTATGACAGCTCAGCTCAGCTCGAACGAGCTGGCCCGGTTCTGACAGCCGTCCTTGCGGAGGTCCGCCTGCAAATGATGTCGGACATCATGATGACCAGCGTGTCGCCGGTCCTGTTGTTGTTCCCGAGTCCGTCGTAGTAGAACACAGTCACGCCATAGCTCACTGAATCGGCATAACGCAGCGACTCCCCCTACGAGATGTGGGTCCCATCGCCCCGTTCGAGCCCGGCCAACCACATGTGTGATCTTCACGCGCTTTCACGGCTGGTTCCCCACACCTCACGAACGGCGCCCTTCGGCAAGATCATGGTTCGACGCTCCAAATGGCGAGCCGACCGGGCCGGTTTTAGCATCAACTAATGGCGCTTCGCACGACGAGGCGCTCCGCCATATCGCCCTGGGCAGGATCGAGCGGATCGAGGCGCTATGAAGCATGTAGAAACCACGACGCGCCCCAGCGAAGCAACGCCGGAACTTCCGAGTGTGGACGTCACCCTGAAGGTCAATGGCGACTCCTGTCGTCTGCGCTTCGACTCACGGGTGACGCTCCTTGACGCCCTGCGCGACCATCTCGGGCTCACGGGCGCCAAGAAGGGGTGTGACCAGGGGGCCTGCGGTGCCTGCACCGTCCTCGTCGACGGGAAACGCATCGTGTCGTGTCTCGCGCTGGCGGCCCAGTACGACGGTCGCGAGATCACCACGGTCGAAGGCCTCGGGGACGACGGTGAGCCGCACCCGATGCAAGCGGCGTTCGCCCGGCACGACGCGTTCCAATGCGGATACTGCACGCCCGGGCAGATCATGTCCGCGGTGTGTCTGCAGGCCGAGGGGCGAGCAGGAACGGAAGAAGACATCCGCGAATACATGAGCGGGAACATCTGCCGCTGCGGCGCCTATCCAAATATCTGTGCCGCCATTCGCGAAGTTGTGGCGGAGGACAACGATGCGTCCCTTTGAGTACGTCCGGCCGACCGAGGCCGACCAGGCGGTGGCGGCCGTGACCGCGGATCCGCAGACATCCTTTCTCGCCGGTGGCACCACACAGCTGGATCTGATGAAGGACGGCGTCCTGCACCCTGAGCGGCTGGTCGACATCACCAGGCTGCCGCTGCGGGGCATTATGCACACCGCGGCGTCGGTGCGCGTCGGCGCCCTCACGACGATGGAGGAGCTCGCGGCGGACACCGTGCTCCAGGAACGGCTGCCGTTCGTGCGGGAGGCACTGCTGCTCGGGGCCTCCACCCAGCTGCGGAACATGGCCACCATCGGCGGCAACCTCCTCCAGCGCGCGCGGTGCCGGTACTTCCGCGACCCCACCGTGGGCGCCTGCAACAAGCGCGCCCCCGGGTCAGGCTGTGCCGCGATCACCGGTATCCAGCGCATGCACGCCATCCTGGGCACGAGCGAGCACTGCATCGCGCTGCACGCATCGGACGTCGCGGTCCCCTTCGTGGCGCTCGACGTGATCGTCCACGTCCAGGGCCAGGACGGCCCCCGGTCCATTCCGCTGACGCAGTTCTACCTGCCCCCCGGCACCAGGCCTGACATCGAGAACGTCCTGAACCACGGTGAGTTGATCACCGAGGTGGAGATCCCGCTGCTGCCGCAGGGAACCAGGTCGCACTATCTCAAGGTGCGTGACCGGGTGTCCTACGAGTTCGCCCTGACCTCGGCGGGCGTCGCCCTGGAGATGGACGGCGACACCATCCGCGAGGCCCGGATCGGCCTCGGCGGAGTCGGCACGATTCCGTGGCGGGCCTGGGGTGCCGAAGAGGTGCTGCGGGGGGCCGCGGCGAACGACGACATCTTCCGAGCGGCGGCCGAGGCGGCCCTCGAAGGCGCCCGGACCCTGCCGGGCACCGCGTTCAAGGTGGAACTCGCCAAGCGCACCCTGGTGCGCACCCTGGAGACCGTCGTGGGAGCACCGTCATGACCACCGTCGAAACTCGCACACCGGTGATCGGCGAAGGCATCGACCGCGTCGACGCGCCGCTGAAGGTCGCCGGGGCGGCGAACTACCCCAACGACTTCAGCTACCCCGGCATGGTGCACGCGGCCCTGGTCGGCAGCACCGTCGCCGCCGGACGAATCCGCGCCATCGACGCCTCCGACGCACAGTCCGCCCCCGGCGTCCTCACCGTCATCACGCACCTGACCGCCCCGCACCTGGAGCGCGGCCCGATGACCCTGCTCGGGCCGTCCGTGCCGGCTCCGATGCAGGACGACCGGATCCTGCACTACGGCCAGCACGTCGCCGTCGTCGTGGCCGACACGCCGGAGCAGGCCCGGCACGCAGCGTCCCTGGTGCGTGTCGAGTACGAGCCGGCCGAGGCCCTGCTCGACACCGAGGATCCCCGCGCGCAGATCGTGGAGAACCCGTGGGGCATGGACCACGACCGCGGGGACGTGGCGGCAGGTTTCGCCCAGGCAGACGTGGTGGTCGACGAGCGGTACACCACCCCGGACAACACCAACAACCCGCTCGGCCTGTTCGCCACGGTCGCCGCCTGGCACGGCGACTCGGTCACCATCCACGACTCCACGCAGTGGCCGCACAACGTACGCACCTCCATCGCGCACATCTTCGGTATCCCGGAGAGCGGGATCCGGGTCCTGGTCCCCTTCATCGGCGGTGGCTTCGGCGCGGGCCTGCGGGTGTGGTCCCACACCATCCTCGCCGTGCTGGCCGCCCGCGAGGTCAGGCACCCGGTGAAGCTCGTGCTGACCCGGCCGCAGATGTTCACCTCGGTCGGGCACCGCCCCGACAGCGTGCAGCAAATCAAGATCGGCGTCACCCGCTCCGGTGACCTCACCGCCATCGAACACCACAGCATCTCGTCGGTGACGATGGAGGACGACGACTACGAACCGGTGGCCTTCGGCTCGGCAGTCGCCTATGCCTGCCCCAACGCCCGCACACGCGACCGTCAGGCCAGGCTGAACATCCCGTGCCCCGGCTCGATGCGAGCGCCTGCCGAGGCGCAGGGCAACTGGGCTCTGGAATCCGCCATCGACGAGGCGGCCCACGCCATCGGCATGGACCCGCTGGCATTCCGTCTGCGCAACTTCGCCGAGACCCATCCCGTACTGGGACTGCCTTGGTCGAGCAACGCGCTGCGCGAGTGCTACACCCTGGGGGCGGAACGGTTCGGCTGGTCCCTGCGCAGGCCGGAGATCGGCTCGATGCGAGACGGCCGGTGGCTCGTCGGATACGGGATGGCGGCCGGGGCGTTCCCCTTCTTCCAGGCCCCCTGCCAGGCACGGGCGTCGCTGCGCCGCGACGGCTCGGCCTACGTGCGCAGCGCCGCCGCCGACCTCGGCACCGGCACCTACACGGTCATGACGCAACTCGCGGCCGAACTCCTCGGGCTGGAGATCGGAAAGGTCCGCTTCGACCTCGGCGACTCCGACATGCCGTACGCGCCCATGGCCGGCGGGTCCGGACTGACCGGGGCGCTGTCGGGCGCGGTCAAGATCGCCTGCGCAAAGCTCGTCCAGGAGTTCCTTGACATCGTGCACGACGACGAGGCCTCCCCGCTGCGCGGTGCCGGAGCGGAGGAGGTGACGGTCGGCGGAGGCCGGCTCTACCGCACCGATTCACCGGACCAGGGCGAGGCGTTCGTCGACATCCTCGCCCGACACGGCCTGGAGGAGCTCAGCGCGGACGGCCGCAACACTCCGCCGGTGGCCGAAGAGATCGGCATGGCCCCCGCCGGGGCCTTCGGCGCGAAGTTCGTCGAGGTGCGCATCGACCCCGAGTTGGGACTGCTACGGGTGGCGCGCGTGGTCACGGCCATCGATGGCGGGCGCATCCTCAACGAGAAGACCGCCAGGAGCCAGATCATCGGCGGCACCGTCGGAGGCATCAGCCAGGGCATGTTCGAGGAGACCGCCACCGATCCCGGCACGGGGCGGGTCGCCAACGCCACCTTCGGCGACTATCTGATGCCCGTCAACGCGGACATCCCCGAGATCGACGTCATCTTCTGCGGCGAACCCGACCGCGCATCGAAAGCCGGCACCAAGGGTGTCGGCGAGGTCGGCCTGGTCGGTCTGGCGGCGGCCATCGGTAACGCGATCCACCACGCCACCGGCCGTCGGCTACGGTCTCTTCCGCTCACCATCGACCAGCTGATGCTCTGACGATCGCCCCCGCACGGAGGTCTCCCAGCACATCAACATCAAACCGACCCAGGTCGCCGAAGAAGTCCTCAGACGCGATGTGGTCGGACGCGATGCGGGTGCTGAAACGTGCAGTCCTGCAGCCGGGCGCGGGGGCGCAGGTCGGTCAGTGGGCCGTCGGCGGCCTTGTGAGCTGGGCTACGACATCGGCTCATGTCGCCGTGCGGAATCCGCAGCAGCCGTTCCAGGGCAGCCCCCGCCGGTCCTCCTGGTGGGACCCGGTGGGCTCGGCGCACGTCTGCGGTGGTCGTCCGCACAACGGGGAAGTGTGTGCGGACGACCACCTTCCTGCCGCCAGGACCAGCCGATCAACACCCTGGCGGCAGGAGCTCTCTCACTTGCAGAACGGGTCGCCGCGGATCATGACTCCATGCCCTCGGCTGCACCGATTCCCGGTAGGCCGAGGAAGCGGCAACCTGCCAGATGCCACGCAGGAGGTCGGGGCCCGTTCCGCGCGCTCCGGAGGCGGGGCAAGAAATCCGGTCAACCCGCCACAGAGCACTGGAAGTTCGACGGGTCACTCTCTCCGTCGTCGTTCACTCCCGCCTGGGCGGTGCTTTCCCTCCCGCTCATTCCGCAACCATCGAGAGTGGTGGCGCTTGGCCCAAGCAGTGCTGACGTATCCCGTACGCATGCCGAGCCGGGCCTCGGGGTCCTGATATGCCTTGCGTATGTGCCCGATGATCACGATGGTGATCAGCCAGGCAAGCCAGTCGTGGACGAAGATGGCGCTGGTACGGGAGATGAAGGGCAGCAGCCCCAGGAACCACATGAGCAAACCGGTGAACATCATCACCAGCACAGCCCCCGCGATCCAGCCCGCGAAGAGTTTCTGACCTGCGTTGAACTTGCCGGCAGGCCGCGCCTCCGGTGAGGTGCGGCGCTTGCGCACGGCCCTCAGCCACTGCCGGTCGTACACCGCGAACCGGTTCAGACGCTGTAGGTCCGCGCGGAAACTCCGGGAGAACAGCCCGAGCAGGAAGGGCACGGGCAGGCAGATCCCCGACCATTCGTGGACGGCGGCGACCAGATGACGTCGGCCGACGAGTTGGGCCAACGGACCTAGGTACAGACAGGCCGCGGTGACCAGGCAGAGCAGCATGAGCCATGCGGTCCCCCGATGCACCATCCGCTGGACGGGACCGAACCGGCGGACCCGGTCTGCCGGCTCAGGTCGCATCGCTGCGCCGGTCGGCGTCGTCGAGCCAGCCGTCGACCGCATAGCCGCGCTCCTCCCAGAAGCCGGGAATGACTCTGTCGGTGACCTCGATGCCGGACAGCCACTTGGCCGACTTGTAGAAGTACATCGGAGCCACGAAGAGGCGTACCGGTCCTCCGTGCTCGTGGGTGATGGGCTTGTCCTGCATGCTGAGCGCGACCAGGACGTCCGAGCGACGCGCCTGCTCCAGAGTGAGGCTCTCGGTGTAAGCACCGTCGAAGCATGTGAAACGGATGGCCGTGCCTGGGGAGCGCACCCCGGCGGCGTCCAGGAGGTCCGCGAGCTTCACACCTGCGAAAGGGGTGTCGTCCACCCTCCAGCCGTCCGTGCAGAGAACATCGTGAACCACCCGGGTCTGGGGCATGGCTCGTAGCTCGGACAGCGTGTAGGTCTTCGGCTGGTCGACCAGACCGCCGATCCGCAGCGCGTAGTTCGACTCGTTCTTCCGCGGCACCGAGCTGACAACGCTGTAGTACCGGAAGCCTCCGGGGTTGGGAAGCAGCCCGGTCAGTCCTGTCGCGTCGACCTGCGAGGCGGCGCCGAGGGCACCTTCCCAGCCACGCTGGAGGTAGGGGGCGGCGGCGATCGCTGTGGCACCCGCGGCCAGTGTGCCGAGGAAGGCCCGGCGCCCCACGGGGGCTCCGCGGGTCTCGCGCTTCGGCTGGTTCGTCATGTGGTGTGCTCCTTCAAGGTGCCGGTCTTCCCGACGTGCGTCGCCGGAGGTGGCGGCATTCGTACAGCCGTAGGGGGCTCGAAGCAGCGGAAGCACCGTCCACCCACGGCGCTCTCCCTCTCCGGGCCCCATGACAAGCGGTCCGTGACACCTCGGGCCGCTTACCCTCTCGCCGCGCAAGCTCGACGTCCAGGAGCGACGTCTCGCAGCAGGGCCGCAGGCGAAGGCAACGACTCGGGCCCGCACCCCTTCCGTCACCTGCTTAAGTGGTGACGGAAGAGTTGCATGACTCCGCACCGAGTGTCAACGGCGAGACCTTCACATCCGCGACGCGGCACCCGCTCTCGGGCACGATGTCCCTTGCTGCCCCTGGGAGTCACTTGACAACATGGTGATGTGAATCTTGACCACGTCTTTGTCTGCGGCAGTTTCCCGCTCGACTTCGCTGCAACGCTGCGCGCACGGCGTTCAGTGCGGTTCGAGATGTTCGCCTCGCCGGACCGGCTGGATGCCTGGTACGTGGAATCCGGACTCGTCGATCGGATCGAGCCCTGCGACGAGAACGATGTCGAACAGGCCGTGTCCGTGCGAGAGGCGATTTACGCGCTGGTCACGGCGCGACGCCGGGGGCAGAAGTACGACACCGAGTCGCTGCGTGTTCTCAACAGCGCCGCACGCAGACCGACGACGGCCCCTCAGCTCACACCGACCGGGCGCCGCACGGAGGCGACCCCGGAACAAGCCCTGTCCTCCGTCGCCCGGCTCGCCGTCGAACTGCTCGCCGGGCCCGATGTGCCGTTGCTGAAGGAGTGTGGCAATCCCGAGTGCACCCGCGTCTACATCGACCGGTCCCGCGGCACGCGTCGGCAGTGGTGCGGGATGGAGTCCTGCGGCAACAAGATCAAGGCGGCCGCCTACCGCGCTCGTAAGAGGAGCGCGCCCGCCTCCGTCACTCATTAGCCGCCCCTCACCGTGGTCACGGTGGAGCAGGGCGGCCCGTACGTCCGGCGGGGGTTCGCTCACCTACTCGCTGGCAGCAGAGCCCGGCACGGTTCGCCTGCCGGCGGGAGGCACGAGACCTCCCTCGACAGGACCGTCATGGGAGCCTGGAGACCTGGTAGTGGCTGATGAACCACTCGCTGTCGACACGCTTGAGAATGATGCCGATATTGACGGAGATCGTCGGGCGGTCGACGAAGGAGAAGTCGACGCCGAGGTAGCCGAGCAGAACCTCGTCGGCGAGCTCCCGGGTCTCGAGTACTTCATAGTCCGCCTTCAGCCCGAGCGGCTGGGAATCGTAGTACTGAGCCACACCTGAGCGCCCGACGCTGTAGGGGTGCAGGCCCTGGAAGATCGCGTCCTCGGTGAAGCATGCGGCCACCTGCTGCGGTTCATGCGCGTCGACAGCAGCCTTCCAACGGTCGATGACGCCGCGCAGAATGTCTTGCTGTGTCCCTGTGCTTTCCATCAGATACTCCTGATCTCGTATGAGGGGTACTGTCCGCTACCCAGGTCGGCGTTGCCCCACGAGGCTGCGCCGGAAAGGCTCACCCGACCCGGCCCGGATCGTTGGGGTGGGACTGCAAAGGGGTGACCACCGCGGTCATCCAGGGCCACAGGGGCAGGCTGCCGAGGACTTTCGCCCGCAGCTCCGCCTCGTCATCGGCAAGCCAGACGCCGATGCTGCGAAGTTCTCCGACCGGGCGCCACAGCCTGAAGAGGTGTCCCTGCGCTGCCAGCTCCTTGGCCCGCACAGCTTCGGCGGCGCGACGCTGGTCGACCACCGCCTGGTCGGTTCCCTCGGGAACGACAGTGGTCAGTTCGACCAGGAACTCCTTCATGATCTTTTCCTTTCTCAGGTGGTACCGAGGGCGCAGACCGAGGCCGTTCACCGGGAAACACCCCTTGGCCGTTGCCTGCGCCAGCAACATTCGACACCCACATGATCCGCCGGTCGTCCGCTGGGCGGCGAGTGCGAGCGCGTAGGCGTCGGGACATCGGAAGCCTTGGGAACCGGGCCCACCTCCACGCTGTGGGCCCGAGAAACCTGTGGTCCGTCCCCGCCTCACCGAGCGGACGGGCTACTGCCTTCGTCGGCACGGCTTGGTTCAGGCATCGGCCTTGATCGCACCGGCGATCCTTATGACACGCTCGACCTGGATGCGGGCGGCGGTACGCGTGACATCGTCCACCGGGTTGGAGCCCTGGGCGTCCACGTGCGAGGTGCCGTAGGGGTTGCCATCGGTGAACTTGTTCGGGTCGGTGAAGCCCGGCGTGACGGTGAGGCCACCGAAGTGGTGGATCGAGTTGTAGAGGGCAAGCAGGGTCGACTCCTGGCCGGCGTGAGCCGTGGCAGAGGAGACGAAGCCGCTGTAGACCTTGTCGGCGAGCTTGCCCTGGGCCCACAGGCCGCCCAGCGTGTCGATGAACTGCTTCAGCTGGGACGAAACGTTGCCGAAGCGGGTCGGTGTGCCGAAGATGACGGCGTCGGCCCACTCGACGTCATCGGGCGTGGCCTCGGGGGTGTCGGCGGTGGCCGCGTAGTTGGCGGCCCAGGCGGGGTTGGAATCGATGGCCGCCTGGGGGGCGAGTTCGGCGACCTTCAGGAGGCGGACTTCGGCCCCGGCCTTCACGCCGGCCTCGTTGAGCTCCTTGGCGATCTCCGTGATGGTACCGGTGGAAGAGTAGTAGACGATAGCGAGCTTGACGGGAGTGGACATGGAGTGCCTCCATCGACGGGTCGTTTCCGGCGCCACTAGGCGACCGGTCTTCTAAGCTAGACGACCGGTCGCCTAACAGTCAAGCGGCCGTGTCCATGGACCCGTACACCCATGCGGGCAACCCGCGCCGGACCATGCCGTAGACGCTTCATCGGCGTGTACCGGCGTGCACCGGCGGAGGAGGTGTGGAGCCGGTAGTCGGGGGCCGGGCCCGGCCCTGCTCCAGGCGTCCGGCGGGGCGAGGGGCTCTGCCCTGCCACTGCCCGGGTGGCAACGTCCAGAGGGCCGGAAACCCGTTGGGGCATGGGTTAAGCTGTCTGAGACGACCGGTCATATTGCGAGGGCGCCGCTCACCGGAGCCTCGTCTTCCGCACCCGGGGCGGAGTTGCCATCGCTCGCGGGGCCGGGTCCGTCCAACCTCCCTGGCCGAACGAAACTCAGGAGCCATCATGTCCACGTACCGGGCCTTTCAGGCCACCGGCGTCCACAATCTGCAGCTGGTCGAGCGCGAGTTGACCGACCCGGCACCCGGACAGGTACGCCTGCGGGTAGAGGCCTGCGGAATCTGCCACACCGATGTCCTGGCCGTGGAAGGTCTGCGCGCGGACCCCTCGCGACCCATCGTCCCGGGCCACGAGATCGTCGGCGTCATCGACGCCGTGGGCGCCGGGGTCAGCACCTGGCAGGCCGGCGACCGCGTAGGTGTCGGCTTCCTGAACGGGCAGTGCTGGGAGTGCGAGCCCTGCCGCCGAGGTGACTTCGTCAACTGCCTCAACCAGGAGCAGACGGGTACGACGATCGACGGTGGTTACGCCGAGGTCGCCTATGCCCGGGCGAGCGGCCTGGTGCGGATTCCCGAAGGTATTTCCGCAATCGACGCCGCTCCCTTGCTGTGCGCCGGCCTGACCACCTTCACCGCCCTCCAGCAGGGGCGGACCAGGGCCGGCGCCCTCGTCGCGGTGCAGGGCATTGGCGGCCTGGGCCACCTGGCGCTGCAGTACGCGCGCAGCCTCGGCTACCGCGTCGCCGCGATCGCCCGGGGCAAGGAGAAGGAGCACTACGCCCGGCAGTTGGGCGCCCACGTATACATCGACAGCACCAGCACCGACCCCGGAGCCGAGCTGGCCGCCCAGGGCGGAGCGTCCGTCATCATCGCCACCGCCTCCAGCGGCGCTTCCATGAACCCCCTGGTCCGCGGCCTCGCCCCGAACGGCAAGCTGGTTGTGGTCGGGGCGGCACCCGATCCGCTGACCATCGCCACCCCGGACCTGATCTTCGGCACCCACGCGGTCGTGGGCAGCCTGACCGGTACCTCGATCGAGAACGAGGACAACCTGGCCTTCAGCCTGGCCAACGAGATCCGCCCCACCGTCGAAGTAATGCGCTTCACGCAGGCGGCGGAAGCCTACGAGCGGATGTTGTCCGGTCAGGCCCGCTTCCGCGTCGTGCTCGACGTCACGGCGGCCTGAGACGGGCGGTATGGTGCCGGAGGGCCGAGATCCCGTCCGGCACCATGCCGAAACCATGATTGCGATGGCCCGCGAGACAGCGGCGGGCACCGTCGATGAGCCAACCAAGAAGAGCGCTCCCGAGGGATGACCCTCGTAGGGCTTGCCTCGATCGGACAGTGTGTCGGGGAGCAGCCTGTCGGCCTGCGAGTCACCGACCAGGGTTCGAGCAGCATCGGCCTGCGCTCTGCGGGGCACGGCGGTGGTGTCTTGAGCACGGATCTGCGCGGCCACGGCTTCGCGGTCGAACTCGAAGAATGCCTCGGGCTGGAGCGCCGTCATGAGCGCCTCCCGCTGTCGTGGAGCGGACGGTTGAGGCCTGCGACAAGACCTCTGCGAACGATCTGTTCGATGCGGCAGTCCGGGGCGGGCTGCGGTCGCGCCTTCCGCGTCGCGCGTGGGTGGCGCGCCTTGCGAACGGCCCCGCGCTGAGCAACGTGTGAGAGTAGCTGGGGCATACGTTGCGAGGTGATAGCCCTATCAGCCTGGTGCGGCGGTGCCTCGACAACGCCTCTGAGAAACATGTCGTCTGCTCGTCACACATACCCGGCGACCGTCATCGTGACTGACCCACGTAAAGTACGTGTGAACCGGAAGCCGACCGTGGCTCGCGACACCTGTTACCAGCAGGATGTGCGGCTGCAGGTCGTGCCGGGATCGTTCCTGGAGGCGGATCGCCTCGGGGTCTGGTCGCGGTCGCGGCGCCGGGATGGGAGCTCACGGCGTGAATTCGTGACCGGCGGCCTCACAAGGCGCGCTCGCCGATCGCGAGGCTTGGAGGCGGAGCGCCTGTGACCAGGCGCGCTGATGCCCGCTGTCCTCCTCGGCGACGTGGTCGTGGCGTAGTACCCACCCGACGACCGTTCACCCCCAATTTCGCGTAAGGACCAGCGTTTTGCACAGAAGAAAGAAGCGGCTGCGAGTCCCCGGCATCATCGCGGCGGGCGCGCTGGCCGCAGGCGGCCTCGCCACGGTGCACTTCACCGCACTCGCCGACACGGCCGATGCCTCGCGGCAGCAGGACTTCGCCTCGGCCGCCGCCGAGTACCACGTTCCCGTCAGCGTCCTGCTCGGCGTGGCGTATCAGGAGTCGGGATGGGGCGCACATGGCGCGCATCCCAGCACGGGCGGCGGTTTCGGGCCCATGCACCTCACCGATGTCACCCCCGCCATGATGGCGGGCGGTGACGCGGGCGCCGCTGGGCGCGGCGACCTCGCCTCCCTGGCGGCCGATCCGGCCCTGCACACCCTCCAGGCCGCCGCGAAGCTGACCGGACTGTCGGAGGACACGCTCCGCGAGGACCCCGGCGCGAACATCCGTGGCGGTGCGGCACTTCTGGCCTCGTACCAGACGAAGCTGACCGGTGACACGCCTACGGACGCGTCCAAGTGGTACGGCGCTGTCGCCCGTTACAGTCAGTCGACGCACAAGCAGGGCGCGGTGATCTTCGCCGACCGTGTCTTCGAGACCATCCGCAAGGGTGCCACCGGGGTCACGAACGACGGCGAGCGCGTCCGGCTGGAGGCCGTACCGTCGGTCCGCCCCATGGCCTCTCAGGTGGACCGGCTGCACCTGAAGGTGTCGGACGACGCCGTCACCGAATGCCCGTCCCTCGTGCAGTGCACGTTCGTACCGGGCTCTCCGGCCGGCGTGCAGGTCTCCGACCGGCCTGCCAACGGCATCAGGATCGACAGCATCGTCATCCACGACCTGGAAGCCTCCTACCAGGCCGGGGTCAACGGCCTGGCCCAGCCGACCAACTCCGCCGCGACGCACCACGTGATGCGGTCGTCCGACGGTGCGGTGACCCAGATGGTGCCCACGAAGGACATCGCCTTCCACGCCGGCAACTACTCCACGAACATGCACTCGATCGGCATCGAACACGAGGGCTACGCCGCACAGGGCGCCACGTGGTACACCGAGGCGCAGTACGAGGCCACCGCTGAACTGGTGAAGTACCTGGCCGCACGGTTCGGCATACCACTGGACCGTCAGCACATCCTGGGCCATGACAACGTTGCCGGACCGGCCGACGCCTACGTGTCGGGCATGCACTGGGATCCGGGTAACGGATGGGACTGGGGTCACTTCATGCGGCTGCTCGACCGCCCGATCAGCGGGCTGCACGAGGTTCCCACCGCGGGCTCGGTCGTCACGATCGCCCCGACGTTCGCCGACAACGTGCAGACGGTGAGGATCTGCCCCACAGACGACCCGACCGGAGCCACCCCCGCCTGCACGGACAAGCAGCAGGCGTCGAACTTCGTCTACCTGCGCACCGCGCCGGACGACAACGCTCCCCTCTTCGGGGACCAGGCGATCCACGGAACCGGCGCCGGCACGAACCGGATCAACGACTGGGGCAGCACCGCCCAGGCCGGACAGCAGTTCGTCGTCGCCGACGTCCAGGGCGACTGGACCGCGATCTGGTACAGCGGGGCGAAGGTCTGGTTCCACAATCCCGGCGGCAAGAACGCCAAGACCGCGACCGGCGTGAAGATCATCCGGCCTGCCGGCAGCACCCCGGTGGCCGTCTACGGTCAGAGCTACCCGGACGCGTCCGAGTACCCGGCCGGCCTCAGCCCTTCCAGGCAGGCCCCGCTCAGCATGTACACCGTCCCGGCGGGCCAGGCGTATGTCGCCACACAGCCCGCGGTCCTCACCGACGACTACTTCAAGAGCAGCGGAACGGTCGTCTTCGGCAGGAAGAAGATGTACACCATCCAGTACAACCACCGTGTCGTACTGGTCTACGCGAACGACGTCACGGCGACTCCCGTGACGCAGCACTGGGAGAACGGCGGGAAGTAGCCGCCGCACCCCGATGAGGGGTTCTGAGGAGCCATGTTCGCCGTGGGGCCGGTCGGCCCCACGGCAGCGGTGACGGTAGATCCACGCCGGCGTCGCGGTGAGGCCAGAGCCACGAAGCACGCGCCGAGGAGGATGCCGATGACGCGGAGAGCAGAAGGTCCGAGCTGATCACAGGAGGAATCCGGTGGCGGAGGCTGGGACGAAGCCGTAGATCCTCCGGGTGACCTGTATCCAGCGCATCCGGTACGCGATCAGCACGCCCGCGCTGACCGCGAAGGTGCACGGTGATCCCGAGTGGTACTGCAGTGGCTCAGGCAGGCATGGCGAGAACCTGGTGGTCGCGGACGCCCAGCAGCGCGAGGCCGCTCTGCCAGAGGGTGTGGAGCTGGGAGGGGTTGTTGTACAACTTGGCGAAGAGCACCTGCCCTTCGAGCTGCGCAACCACGGACCGGGCCGCCTCCCGGGTGTCGGTCAGCGTCAGCTCGCCACGTCCTTGAGCCTCGGTGATGACCGCGTCGACCATGTCCACCTCGGCTTCGAAGATCTCCTGCAGGCGCAGGCGTATGGCGTCGGCCTGGTTGCTCATTTCCAAGGAGAGGTTGCCGAACATGCAGCCCAGGACCGCCCCGTAGCTGCCCTGGCCGGCCCTCTGACGCTGCTCCGTGGCCTCGAGCAACTGCCGCAGGCGCAGCAGAGGATCGGCGTCGCCGTGCAGAATACGCTCCCAGTCGCGCCGCTCGGCGGCCCAGTGCAAGTCGATCACCGCAAGCGCGAGGGTCTCCTTGGATTCGAAGAAGTAGTAGAAACTGCCTTTGGGTACCCCGGCCGCCTTGCAGATCTCGGCGACGCCCAGGGCTGAGTAGCCCCGTCGCTCGATCAGTGTCTGAGCCGCGGTGAGGATCTTTGCTTTTGCATCACTTGTTCGCCCCATACCACAAGTATACGACCGATCGTCTACCAAGGTCGGGTCTGCGCGCGCGTCTTCGTGCGCGAAGCATGGTCCCGGCGGCGTCACCGGCCGCATCACCCTCAGCGGACAGAGGCTGATCGTCACGGAAGGCGGGGAGGGGTGGTCGACGAAGCTTGCCGATGACGCTGTACTCGCGGCCTACCGTGACCACTTCGGGATCGTCCTGGTCCGCGTGCCGGAGCTGCGAGCGCCGCGGCCGAACCGGGACTGAGGGCAGCGGAGGCGGGCGCGTCGCCTCAGCACTTCGTCGGTCAGGACTGCCTTCCGGTGCTGTCCCGGTAGGTCTCCAGCAACCGCAGCCAGACCTCACTGATGGTGGGGAACGCGGGGACGGCGTGCCACAGCCGGTCCAGGGGCACCTCACCCGCGACGGCGATCGTCGCCGAGTGGAGCAGCTCACCGACTCCGGGCCCGACGAAGGTGACGCCTGCCACGGTGCCGCGGTCGGTGTCGATCAGTAGTCGCGCCCGCCCTCGGTACCCCTTGGCGTACTGCTGCGCGCCCGCGAGGCGGGCGAGGTCGTAGTCCACGACCTCGACCCGGCGACCGGTCCGCCGTGCCTCGTGCGTGGTGAGACCCACGGAGGCCACCTCCGGAGTGGTGAAGACGACCTGCGGCACGGCCACGTGGTCGGCTGTGGCTGCGTGCGCGCCCCACCTGGTGTCGTCGAGCGGTGTTCCCTTGGCACGGGCGCCGATGGCCGCGCCGGCGACCCTGGCCTGGTACTTGCCCTGGTGCGTCATCAGAGCCCGCCGGTTGACATCGCCGACGGCGTAGAGCCAGCCGCCGTCGACGCCGTTCACCAGGAAGGTGTCGTCCACCGTGAGCCACGAGCCCGGGGTGAGGCCGACGGTCTCCAGGCCCACGTCCGCCGTGCGCGGTGCACGGCCGGTGGCGAACAGGATCTCGTCCGCGGCCAGCTCTCCACCGTCGGCGAGGCTGATCCGTACTTCACCGTCCGCGTCGCTCGCGCGCTCCACGGACGTGACCTCGGCGCCCGTCCGTATGTCCACACCGGCCTCTTGGAGCGCTTCCGCGACCAGTTCGCCGGCGAACGGTTCCATCGTCCGCAGCAGCCCCTCACCTCGGACCAACAGGGTCACCTGGGCGCCCAGCGCCTGCCATGTGGTGGCCAGCTCGACGGCGACCACCCCGCCGCCCACCACGGCGAGGCGCCCGGGTACCAGGGCGGCGCCCGTGGCCTCGCGGTTGGTCCACGGGCGTACGGTGTCGATGCCCGGTATGCCGGGCAGGGCGGTGCCGGTGCCGGTGCACAGGGCGACCGCATGCCGCGCGGTCAGCCGGACGGTGCCCCCGTCAGAAGTCCGGACCGATACCTGCTTGGGGCCAGTGAGCCTGGCGTGACCGCGGATCAGGTCGACACCGACTGAATCGAGCCACTCGACCTGGTCCGCGTCCTTCCAGTAAGCGGCCATCCTGTCGCGGTGCGCGAAGACCGCGTCGACGTCCAGCGGCCCCCGCACGGCGTCTTCGAGGCCGGGTACGTGGCGTGCGTCGGCGCGGGCCACCACCGGCCGCAGCAGTGCCTTGCTGGGTTCGCACGCCCAGAACGAGCACTCGCCGCCCAGCAGTTCGCGCTCCACGATCACGGTGCTGAGTCCTGCGGCGCGGGCGCGGTCGGCCACGTTCTCCCCGACCGGGCCCGCGCCGATGACCACTACGTCGTAGGCGCGGGGTGCCTCGTTCATCTCTGTTCCTGTCCTCGAGGGTGCTTCGGCCCCACCGGAGGGGGGCAGGGGTGGCCTCAGCTGTGGGTCCGGTGGTCTGACCGTCTTACCGACCGGGGAGTCGGGTCGTGATTTCCTGGAGCGCCCATCCGTTGCCGTCCGGGTCGGTGAAGGCGGCGAACGAGCCGTAGCTGGCGCGTTGCGGGGCCAGGCCGCTCACGCGTCCTTCCTCCGTGCCGCGGTGGAACACTCCGCCCTCGTCGTGGAAGATTCCGCTGATCTCGATGCCTCGGTCGACCAGTTCGGCGCGGGCGGCCTCGATGTCGGAGACGATCAGGTGCAGGCCCTGCGCGGAACCTGGTGTGGCGGTGGTGACCCCGGTGCCGAAGAGGATCGAGCACTGCGAGCCGGGGGGTGTGAGGTGCACCACGCGGTAGCTCTCGTCGGCCACGTAGTCGACGTCCAGGCGGAAGCCGGCCTTCTCGTAGAAGGCCTTGGCCCGGTCGACGTCTGCGACGGGCAGCACCACAACTTCGAGTTTCAGATCCATTTTCGCCTTCACTTCCACGGATGGTGGCACGGCACTTCCGTGCGTCACCGGTTGAGCAGGTGACAGCATGGCAGACCTTTTCGTCACCAGTCAATGCGGTGACGCGGGCTGTGGTTGGGTGCTCCTCGACCGGAATCCGCCCGTATGCCGCTCTCGGGCATCCGGGCTCTGCCGCTCGCGGCAGCATCCGGTGCGGGGAAGTCCCGATGGAGCCGCGCCCGGGGCGGTCGCTCGCGACGCGGTCGTCGGTACCGAGGCCGAAGCATCCCTGGGCGGGGGCCCTTCCTCGAATGGAGATCGACCTCACATTATTTGCTTGACGCGTCAAGTACTACCTACGCTTGTTCCGTCAATCAATGAGGGGGTAACCGACGTGGAAGCCCACGCCATCTCGACGCCGGGCGCTGCAGCCCAGGCGTCCGTTCCTTCGAAAGGCAGCCACCGCGCCAAGGTTGCGCGCGAGGCGCGCCCGCCCAGATTCCTGCGACAACTGGCTACAGGTGCGGTGGCGGTCGCGATGCTCCACGCAGCCGTCCTCGGTGTCTCCTTCCGCGACAAGCCGTATCTCGACCTCGCCTGGATGAGCACGGCGGAGGTGACGACCTCCCTCTACGTGCTCCTTCCCTGGCCTCTGACCGCGGTCGTCCTGCTGTGGTTGGCGAACCAGCGGCCGGCGCTCTACGCCCGTGCCGCACTCGCGTTGCTGCTCACCAGCGGGACCGGGCTCGCCTACGTCTGCTGGGTGCCCTTCGAACACTTCCCCGCGCACGAAGGCAGCCTCTTCCGCGAGTACTTGGCGCTGCCGGGCGCGCTCACCGGCTGGTATCTGCTGACGGCCGTCGCGATGGCGACCGCCATACCCTCGCCCCGCGTACGTATCGCCGTCGCAACGACGGGCCTGGGTGCCGTCGCGACATCCGTCCTGACCTCCTACGGTCCCGGGCTCGCCGCCTTGTTCGCCGCGGGAGTACCGCTGCTGGCCTGGTGGGTCGCGGGGCGACTCCTGGGACAACAGGCGTGGCGCCGCCAGCTCCTGGACGCCTGGGATCCGCAGGGGCGGGTGGTCTCCTCCCGGACTCGGACGCCGGTCCGAGTCCCCGCCCCGCGCCCCGTGCCCTCGCGGCAGGCGGGCTGACGGCCGTGCACCTCGACGCCGCCATCGAGGCGGCCGGATGGTGGTCCTACGCCGTGGTGTTCGCCCTGACCGCCGCCGAGACCAGCGCCTTCGTCGGACTGCTGGTGCCGGGGGAGACGGCCGTTCTGCTGGCGGCGGCAGTCGCCGGCCATGGCGATCTGAACGCCGCGTCGCTCTCGGCCGTCGTTGTCGCGGGCGCCGTCACCGGTGACAACCTCGGCTACGCCCTGGGCCGCCGGTGCGCGCGGCGCCCCCGCCATCGCTGGACGCACAGGATCCCGAGTCAGCACCGTGACGGACGGACATGGGCCTTTTTCGCCCACCACAGCGGGGCGGCCGTCTTCACGGGCAAGTTCATCGGCTTCGCCCGCACGTTCCTGCCCTACGTCGCCGGCTCGTCGGGCATGCCGTACCGGCGCTTCGTCCTCTACAGCACCGCCGCGTCCCTGGTCTGGGGCGTCGGCACGGTCGTGGTCGGCTACTTCGCCGGCCCGGCCGCGATCGATCTGCTGCACAAGGCCGGGCTGGTCGGCGTCGCGGCTCTCGCCGCCGCGATCGTTCCGGTCCTCGTCGTCCTGCGGATCCGGGCACGCCGCCGAGGGCGGTCCAACAGGTCCGCCGTCGTGGCGTCCGGCGGTCCGCGGCATCGGCCACCGCGGGATGACGCCGTCGACTACACACATTCGCGGGAGAGATAGCCATGCGATTCGAGGCTGCGGAATGGGCCGTGGTGACCCTCCGGTCTCCATGGGCCATGGACCCCGCCGTCACCGGGGCCAAGGCCGCCCGTCCGGCCCGTGCCACCGTGGAGGGTCTGCCCGTGCTGCCGTGCGGGGCACGACGCGGAGGACGCCGCTTGACGACCTCGATGCCAGGCACGCCGCTCACTGGCCGAATCGTCCGAAGGTCGATACGTGGGTAGACCATGGTCGGGTCGTTTGAGGCGGGTGAGCCGAGACGCAGGACAGGACACCGGGCAAGGGTGACGAACCGACGGGTGCGGCGCCGCGGCCGGCGATCCATGTCGCAGCCGGCCACGGCGCCTCGGCGCCCCAGTAGGACGATCACCGGGTGCACACGGTACTGCCGACGATGACGGCCATACCCCGGTAACGGGCCGGAAAGAGCTCCGACGCGAGACACGAGCGTCACCGCGGAATCGCCGTTTGGCGGGTCGAGGAAGGTGTTTACTGGACCTCGGGAGGGTCGCACTCCTATCGAGGACGACTCTCCAGCACAACCGCTTGGCCTCGCGGCGCGGTCGTCCTGCCGGGGCCCTCGGAGCCCCGGACCGGAGATGACCAGACAGGCGATCCGCCGGGCTCGCGCCGAAGACCTCCTCACCGAAGAATAGTCACACCGTGAATGCGACCGACCGCTAGCGACGCCCAGCACCACGCTGCGCTGGAGGGAGCCCTCTCGTGAGGAGCAGTACACCAGGAAGAGATCGGCATCGCAGCAGCGGTCCCCGCGTCGTCCACGGCTCGAACCTGGCAGAGGCCCTGCACTGTGCCGCTCGTGAAGCGAGGCGGCGGCTGAACGCCGTGGCGGCGGCGGCCTACCTCGTGGACGAGCACGAAGGCGCTCTCCGGCTGGCGCTGGCCGACGGGAGTGCGCCCTCGTTCTTCACGTTTCCCGGTCGGATGGCGCTCGACGTGCCGTCCGCCACGGCACGTGCGTGGGCCACGGGCAAGGCGGCCGTGCTGGTCGATCCGGATCCCGCCGGCCGGGACCAAAAGCACGTGCTGCCCTATCCGTACGCCGCCCTCTCGGCGCCCATCGCCGCGGGTGACCGGCGCTTTGGCTCTCTCACCGTGTTGCGTGTGGATACCGGCGGCGCCTTCCAGCCCGCGGAGATGCTGACGCTCGAGGGCATCGGGAGTCAGCTGGCCGAAGCCCTGGCTGGTCTCGTGGAGCACGGCGTCAGCGTGGCGGCGGGGCCGGTGCCGATGCTGGTCCCTCCGGAGGAGGAGGTGGATACGAGCGTGTGCACACCCGGTTGGGGTGTGCGCGACGTTCCGGGTTCCTCCGGAACGAGCATGATGTTCCCGCTGCGGCGTCTGGCGGAACTGCTCAACCGAGCCACGACGATGGACGACGTCGTGGCGGCGGCCCAGTACTGCGTCATGTCGTCGCTGCGCGCCGAAGCGCTCGTGCTGGTCGCGGCTCGCGAGGGCCGCCTGTGGGTGCTGGGGCACAGCGGTGACTCCATGGAGCTGGCGCGCACTCTCCATGGTGCCGGGGTGGACGACCAGACACCGGCGGCCGCCGCGTTCCACGGGCGACCGCTGTACCTCACCGAGGACCGGACCTCGCTCCTCGGCACGGTGTCCTCCGGTGAGACCCGAACCGAGGCGTACCTGCCACTCAGGGGGGACGGGCAGTTCGTCGATCTGCCCTTCGCCGACCGCAGTCGGGTCGTCGCCGTCTGCTGTCTGGCCTTCTCCGGCCCCCGCCGGTTCCCGTCCGAGGAGCGGGTGCTGCTCGGAATGATGGCAGGGCTGCTGGGGGCGGCCGTGGAACGCGTCGAACTGAGCGCCGAGCAACGCGAGGCGGCCCAGCTTCTGCAGCGGTTCCTGTTGCCGCGACGACTGCCGGACCTGTCACGATTGGTCACCACGGCGCGCTACCGACCGGCTGATGTCACCTCCAAGGTGGGGGGCGACTGGTACGACGTGTTCAAGATCGCGGATGACCGCGCGGTGCTGGTCATCGGCGATGTGGAGGGTCACGCGGTGGAGAGCGCCGCCGTCATGGGACAGGTGCGCACCGCGATGGCGTCCTATGCGATGGAGGGCCATCACCCCACGGCGATGATCGACCGGACCGGAAGGGTACTCGCATGCCTGGGCACCGCCCTGACGGTGACCTGCTGCGTCGTGGCGCTGGACACGCTGGGTGGCACTGCGGAGGTGGCCTTGGCCGGCCATCCCGCTCCTCTGGTCCGGCGACGCGACGGGACCATCGTGGCTCTTGACGCACCGGCCAACGTGCCCCTGGGGGTGCCCATGATCCAACCCTATGAGGGCCGGGAACACACTCTCGAGTCCGGTTCGATCCTGATGCTGTACACCAATGGTCTGGTCGCCTCACGGTCGGCGAGCCCGGAGACCTGCGCTCGGGAGCTGCTCGGATCCGGCGACGACCTCGAGGACCTGGCCGACAGGATCGTCTCCGAGGTCAGCACACCACAGCAGCGCCGTGACGACGCCGCCCTGCTGCTGGCTCGATATGAGGGAGCGCGGCACCAGGACGAGCCCCGGGTGGCCGGACTGCACATCCAGCGACGCGACCTGCGGGGTGTCAAGGCGGCCCGCGCTTTCGTGCACGACCAGCTCGGCTCATGGGGCCTACAGGAAATGTCGGATGTCGTGGAGCTGGCGGCTTCCGAGATCGTGACCAATGCGCTCATCCACGCCGGAAGCGACGTGGACCTGCGTCTGCGGGCCTTCGAAGACCATCTACGGATGGAAGTGCGGGACTCCGACACGAACCCGCCCATCCCCTCGTCGCTGTCGCTGACCGAGGAGGAGGCTCCCGAAGCCGAACACGGCCGCGGCATGCTGATCGTGGAGGCCTTGGTCGACGAATGGACGAGCTATCCCAACGGTCTGGGCAAGACGGTGGCCCTGAACCTGGCCATTCCCCAGAACTGAGAGACCGGGACTGAGCGGTGCTCCGGACGCCGCGCTGTGCGCATACGTGCGGGGCCCACGCCGGTGCGGCCGCCCGGACCCCGCCGGCCAACGGCCAGGCGAACGCCATGAGGGCATCAACGGCGGCTGCTCGTGCTCGGCGCCGGACCCGTGGGCGTGGAGATGGCGCAAGCAGTCCGTCGTCTCGGCGGTGAGGTGGTCGTCACGGCCATCGGCCCCCACGTTCTGCCCCGGGAACCCGCGCCGCCGGGCGGGCCACTGCGGCGCGAGGCATCGAGCTGGGGCAGGCAGACCGTCGCGGCCCGACGCGACGGCGACGACTTCGCCGGAGGAGATCGCCGTGGCCGTCGCCTTCGTCGGGGCGTCCTGCTTCACCGGGGCCGTCATCCCCGTCGACGGCGGAGTGGATATGGCCACTGACTGCGCTCCGCGACCGCGGCGGCACGGACCGCCGCGGCGGCCGGTACTCCGGTCGGTCTGCCGTCCACCTTCGTGGAGATGCGGCCACGCGGGTGCGTTGCGCCGGCGACGGGGCCGACTGGGAGGCCGCGTCGCCGATGACGTGGCCTCTGCGTCGGACGAGGGATCCGTGCGGAGACGCCGGTTACCGGCCGCGAGCGATCCTCACCGCCACCTTCCGGCGATGTGCTCTCCGAGGCGATATTCGAGTTCGCCTCGCTGCTGCATGCCCCGCTGGAACAACTGACGGATCCGTTCCTGCGCCTGAGGCCAGGCCAGTGAGGCGCGAAAGCTGTCCTGACCAGCCGTCAGGTCGGCCGTGGACGGCAGGGTGGACCGGTTGACGAGGGCCTTCACCTCGGCCAGTGGCTGCCGGTCGAAGGAGGCGATGCGCGTGGCGACGCGCTCCACGTGAGCGTCCAGTTCGGTGTCGGGCAGCGCCCGGTTGATCCAGCCGTACCGCTCGGCCGTCTCAGCGTCGAAGTCGTCGGCTCCCGTGATGATCTCCAGGGCGCGTGCTCGTCCTACCAGCCGCGGGAGCCGTTCGGTGGCTCCACCGCCTGGGGTGATCCCCGCCCCGACCTCCGGTTGACCCAGGACGGCCTTCTCCTTGCTGGCGAACCGCATGTCGCAGGCCAGGAGGAACTCGTTGCCCACTCCTCGCGCCCGTCCCCGAACCGAGGCGATGGTGAGCACTCGCGAACGGGCCATGCGCGCGGCGACGTCCAGCCATGTGGGTCCCGTGTAGGGCTGCTTCGGTGGTAGCAGATCGAAGTGCGCGAGGAAGAAGTCCGGATCCGCGCTGTCGAAGACCACCACTTTCACGTCGTCGTCGGCATCCATCCGATCGACGAGCTCTCCGAGCGCCGCGAAGGTTTCGAAGGTCACGAGATTGATCGGGGGAGAGTCGAAGGTCACCCGCCAGTACGACGCAGAGCGCTGTTCCACGCTGAAAGGGGACACAGTATCCATGTATTTACCCTATGTCCCTTCATGACTTCTCCGAGCCGCAGGACCTGATGGCCCGGCACATGCCCCCGCCGCGCGGCCCTGGCGGCCGGCACGTTTGCCGCCGCCGTGCTCGACCGGTGCCACCGTACGAACGGCGGCATCACCGTGCTCGGGGCCGCCCACCGTGTCGGCCGGCGTCAACCACGCTCGTGATCAATGCACCTGGCGCGCGGTCTCCGCCAGAGGCGCCGCGTCGAGGAGGTCGGCCGCGGCGCTGCGGGCGGTCGTGGCGGCCGACGGGTCGCGGTCCATCCGTGCCGCCTGTTCCGCGCCGTCGTACAGCAGGTGCAGCCGGCGGGCCAGTTCCTCCGGCTCGGCGTAGCCGGAAGCGGCGGCCAGTTCGGTGAACAGTCCGAGGACCCAGGCGCGGTACTTCTCGGCGGCTCGGCGCACCGAACTGTCCTCGGGCGCCTCGGCGGTGGCCCGTACGAATGCGCAGCCGTTGTAGGCGGGCTCGGTGAACGCCTCGCCCTGTGCGTCGAAGACACCGAGCAGTTGTTCACGCGGTGAGCGGAAGCGGGTCAGGGTCCGGGTGATCCGCTCGCGGCTGCGCTCGTGACGGTACTCCAGGTAGGCGCAGACGAGGCCTTCCTTGCTTCCGAAGGTGTTGTACAGGGACGCCTTGGCCACCCCGGCGTGCTCGATGACCCGGTCGATGCCGACGGTCTGCACGCCCTCGCCGTAGAAGAGCTCATTGGCCGCCTGGAGCAGGCGTTCCCGGGCCGGAGTCCTGGTCCCGTTGCTGCTGGTCGTCATCTCGTCACCTCGGTCAGACAGAACTGTCTAGTGTAACGCCTCGCGGAGAGGTCATCGCCGTGCCGTCTCCGCGGCGGGTGCCGATTGGGCGGGGAGGTCGGCCGGCCGGACCACGGCGACGTGCTCGACGCGGCGACCGCTGCGCAGCAGCCCGGCCAGTGCCACCAGGGCCAGCAGAACGACGGCCCCGCCGTACTCCCGGGCGGTCGGCACCAGGCCGCCGCCGTGCACCACCAGGAACCCGCCGATCACGGCCGGAACACCCAGGCCCACGTAGCAGACGACGTACAGCAGGGACAGCACTCCCGCCCGCTCGTGCGGCTCGACCAGCGGGACGACCAGCCTGATTCCGCCCTGGAAGCCGCCGCCGAAGCCGAAGCCCGAGATCGCCGCGCCCACGAAGAACGTGGTCACGGCGAGGGGCCCACCGCCCGAGGCCACGGATGCCAGGGTGATCAGCACGCCGACGATCAGCGAGCCGATGCCGATGAACATGACCTTGCGCGTCGCCGTCCCGCGCAGCAGCACCACGGCCAGTCCGGCGGCGGTGGCGAGCACGAACAGGGGCAGCCCGCCCCACACCACGGAGTCGGAGTGGACCAGGGTTCGGATGATGGCCGGCCCCAGCGCGGCGTACAGGCCGGTCAGTGCCCACACCGCGAACATCACCGGCGCGGCGATGGCCACCGACGGACGTGCCGCCTTAGGCAGCTTGAGCTCGGGAGCCATGCTGGCCAGCGCACCCCACTTGCGGGAGACGGTCTCCCCCATGGTGAGCACCGCCAGCGCCTGCAGCACGAACACCCCCAGCAGCACGAGGTAGACCAGACGGGTGGGGGCCGGCAGGTACTGCACGAGCAGTCCGGAGACCATGGCGCCGCCCGCGGTGCCCAAGGTTGGCGCGAGGGAGTTCAGGAAGCCGCCCCGACGCGCATCGATGTCGAGCATGCCGGCGCCGAGGGCACCGACCGCGGCGCCGGTGCTGACCCCCTGGAGGACGCGGGCGGCGAGCAGCGCGTTCACACCGCCGGCCTGGACGAACACCACCATCGCCAGCGCCTGGCCGAGCAGGGCGACCAGCAGCACGGGCCGTCGGCCCACATGGTCCGAGATCTTCCCGAAGACCAGGAGTGAGAGCAGTACGGCCACCGCGTAGACGCCGAAGACGACGGTGACGGTGATGGGGGAGAAGCCCCAACGCTCCTGGTAGATCGCGTAGAGCGGGGTCGGCGCACTCGACGCGGCCAGCAGCGAGACGAGGATCGAGGCCAGCACGCCTATGGAGGCGGTGGGTCCGAGCCGCCCGCGTCGCGGGGCCGCATGTGCGGGCGACCGCTTTCCGGACGTGCTCAACGAGACGGACTGAGGTGTCGGGGATGCGGAGCTCATGCGGTCACTTCCCGGTCGGCAGGCTTGGAACACTCATCGTAGACAGATCTGTCTAACAGTGGCTCGTGCCGGACCGTGAGACATCTCGCAGCGGGCTCCGCGTCCGCGGGTTCAGGGCGGCCTCACCCGTGGCGGCACCTCACCGGCCTTCCAACAGCTGTTCGAACGGCACGGGGTCGCAGTAGGGGTCCCGGATTTCCGGGGACTCACGGCGCCGCACCTCACCGGCGAGTTCGTCGGCCGCCCGCTCGATCCGCCGCGCGAGCGGCTCCTGGGAGTCGCCGCCGCCCCATTCCTGCGTGGCGGCGAACACGGCGGTGGGAACGACCACGGCGCGCAGGTAGGCGAACATCGGGCGCAGCGCGTGTTCCAGGACCAGGGAGTGCCGTCCGGTGCCGCCAGTGGCGGCGATCAGTACCGGCTTGCCCACCAGGGCGGTGTCGTCGAGGGAGTCGAAGAACATCTTGAACAGCCCGCTGTACGAGGCGGTGAAGGTCGGAGTGACGGCGATCAGTCCGTCCGCCTTGGCGACCGTCTCGGACGCTCGCCGGAGTCCGTCCGACGGGTAGCCCGTCGTCAGGTGGCTGACCAGGTCGTGCGCGTGGTCGCGCACCTCCACTACATCGACGTCGATCTGGGCCCCCTGCCGCTCCAGATCCCGCCGTGTGGCGTCCGCGAGCCGGTCGGCCAGCATCCGGGTGGACGAGGGCAGCCGCAGCCCCGCCGAGACGACGGTGACGGAGCGCTTCATCGCCGGCCCTCCTCGGACGCCGCCCGCTGCTGGCTCGCGGCGCTCAGCGAGGCGTGCGTGGGGGCGTCGGGGACGTGTGCCGGGCGGTGCTGGGCGAACTCCTTGCGGAGCACCGGCACGATCTCGCCCAGTAGCTCGATCTGCTCGAGTACGGTCTTGTGGGGGACGCCGATACCGTCCACTACGAACAGCTGTCGTTGGTAATCTCCCGCAGCGTGCTCGCGGTAGGTGAGCACGCGCTCGACCAGCTCCTGCGGGCTGCCCGCGATCACCGCGGTCTGCGCCATGGTGTCCTCAAGGGACGGGCCGCCGCCGTACAGGGAGTTGGCGAAATAGGGACGGAACTCGCGCACGGCGTCCTGGGAGTTCGGCCGGATGAATATGTGCGCGGCCAGTCCGACGATGCCCTCGTCGGCCCTGCCGTGACCGTAGTGCTCGAAGCGGCTTCGATAGAGCTCGACCAGGCGCCGGACGTGCTCCTTCGGCCAGAACAGGTTGTTGTGGAAGAAGCCGTCACCGTAGTAGGCGGCCTGCTCGGCGATTTCCGGGCTGCGGATGGAGGCGTGCCAGACGAACGGGGGAACACCCTCCAGCGGGCGCGGGGTGGCGGTGAAACCCTGCAGCGGCGTACGGAACTTGCCCTCCCAGTCGACGACTTCCTCGCGCCACAGCCGGCGCAGCAGGGCGTAGTTCTCCACCGCGAGCGGGATGCCGTCGCGGATGTCCTTGCCGAACCAGGGGTACACCGGTCCGGTGTTGCCCCGGCCCATCATCAGGTCGACCCGGCCGTCGGCGAGGTGCTGGAGCGTCGCGTAGTCCTCGGCGATCTTCACCGGGTCGTTGGTGGTGATCAGCGTCGTCGAGGTGGACAGCAGGATCCGCTCGGTGCGAGCCGCGATGTAGCCGAGGAGCGTGGTGGGGGAGGAAGGGACGAAGGGCGGGTTGTGGTGCTCGCCCATGGCGAAGACGTCCAGGCCCACGTCCTCGGCCAGCTTCGCGTACTCCACGACTGCCTTGATCCGTGCGCGTTCCGTGGGCGTCCGCCCGGACACCGGGTCGCGTGCGATGTCCCCCACGCCGAAGATCCCGAATTGCATCGTGCACGTCCTGTCTGTTGTGTGGATCGTTCGTTCAGCTCTCCCGGTGCTGTCGGAAGGCTGCTGATCGGCGGGGCCGGGCTGTGCCGCGGCGCGGCGGCCGTCGGCAGGGGGCCCTGAGGCGTATGCCGGGGCGGGTGAGGCGGTTCCACGAGGGCGGTCCGCGTGTCAACTCCAGACGAGCTGTCGGGCCGGCTCGCTGTCGGGATTGCCCGGTGCCGGGGCCGGCCAGACCGCCACGACGTGTGTGGCCCTGCGGTGCCGGCCGCGACCCACGGCCTCGATGCCGGGGGTCCACAGGTCTCCCTCTGCCCGTCGGCCACGATGCCGACCGGAGCCCGCCACATCGAGGTCGCTTTCGGTCCGGGAGTGGGCGGGCTGGCTGTCGGTCACGGTGGAAGACACGTGGATTTCCTTCCAGGTGTAGGGGGAGGCTGAGCGCCCGCACGGGAGCATGCCGTTCTCAGCGACGTTTAATTGCTGTGCGAAGCAAATATAACTGCTCCTGTGGGTCAGTTCATAGTTGAACCAAGTGTCACGCATCACACATACACGTAAGCGGGGTTCAAGCGCGTCACCGTTGCGGGGCAGAAACATGTGCCAGCCTCCGGGCGATGTACCGAGCAGGCAGAGCGCTCACAAGGGAACGGGTCAGCACAGCCGGTCAAGACATCGCCTACATGACGTCGGACGGCACCGGACCGACCGTCCTGGTGCGCGGTCGGAGTCGAGGACGCCGTGGCGCTGTACCGGCGTGACTTCCGGCCTTCCGCTCAGCTGGTCGACCCCATGTCATCGCCGGCGTGAACGTCGTCGCCGCGGACCCACGGCGGAGACCGAGGAGCACTTCCAGGCCGCGAAGCGCCGCCGGGCGATCCAGTTGCTCGGCCGTGTCGGAGTGGTCGTTCCGCCACCGACGGCGGCGACGGCCCCGGAGACGCCGTCCGGGCAGCAGGTGCTTCAGCAGGTCGAGCAGGAGATGAGGTGCGCCGCCGTCGGAACCCCGGCCGAGGTGAGGGATTACCTGGACCGCTTCACGGCTGCCGCGCGGGTCGACGAGCTGATCGTCGCTTCCGTGGCGGTCGACCACGGGGATTGGCTGAGCTCCGTGGAAGTGCTGGCGGAGGTCAGCGGTCTGGCCGTGCCCTGGCACGGCGCCGGCCCGGGCCGCCCCTGGCCGGCCTCGATGAACGTCCAACTCAGCCCCGTATCCCGGGCCTCGACGGTGATGGCTGCCTAGTTCTTGTTGGTGTCGTCGATTTGTCCGTCCCGGCTTTCGGTGTGGGTCCGAACTTTTCTTGGTGGGCGGGCAGTGGGCGGTGGCGGCGCGTGGTGGTGACGGGGTCCGGGTGGTGGCGGGGCCGTCTACGCCTGGGCTGCCGCTTCGGCCGCTTGGGTCGTCACGAGCTGCGCGGCGCGCTTGGCTCGCCCGGTCAACCGCCACGCGACCATGCGCAGCATGCCGGCCGGCTCCGGCGGGAACACGCCCAACTGCCCCAGCATCGTGATGTCGTCGCGGACCGCTTCGTGCGAGATCACCTTGCCGTCGCGGAGACCGAGCACATGGATCTGCTCGAAGTCGATCTCGCGCCCGGTGGGCGGCACGGCCTGGTCGAGGGCGCCGTCACGGAACCGGACGAAGGGTCCCGTGTGGCGGCCCTGCATGCGCAGTCGCACCCAGACCTGGTCGCCGTCGTGGGCGACGTCGGTGACGGCGAAACGCAGGTCACTGAAGGCGGATCGCATCCAGGCCCCCGAAGCCAGCACTCCGGCGGGCCCCGGAATCGAGCAGGCATCCGGTGACACGGCGGCCTCGCGGTTGCGGAAGTCTCCGTGCACCACGTCCGCGGCGAGCGCGCGGTCGCCCGTCTCGAGGATGCGGAAGAGGCCACGACCCAGCTCTGCAGCGTCCATTCCCATGGTCAAGCCTTTCGTCGGCGACGCGATCCGCGCTGCGGGCGTCGAGAGGGCGCGGGCCGGTCCCCGTGGTCCCCCCGGTACCGGGTATGGGTTTCCGCGCTTGGATTCGAGTAACAGCATACCTAATCAATTCATGGTGTTAGCATCGGTTCATGTCGCCCAAACGCCCTTATGTGTCCCCGCTGCGCGCGGAGGGCGCGGCCCGCACGCGTGAGCTGATCCTCAGCCACGCGACGGCACTGTTCGCCGAGCGCGGCTACGGGCGTGTGGCCGTCGCCGACATCGCCTCAGCCGCCGGGGTGGCACCCAAGACCGTGTTTGCCAGTGTCGGGAGCAAGAGCGACATCCTGTACCGGATCGTCGACCAGGGCGTGTCGGCGTCGGGCTACCGCAAGGCCACTGACGACATGCTCGCCATCCGGACGCCGGAGGCGGTCCTCGGGGCACTGGCCCGAGGGACGCGGGTGGGCAACGCGAGCCAGTTCGTCGTGCACGAAGCCATCCGTAAAGCACTCCCGGTCCACGAGGACGGCGAGGCTCTTTGGGAGCGTGCCACCGCGGCGTACCGCGACGCCTTGCGTGCCGTCGCCCGTCACCTGCACTCGCTGGAGCCGTCGCCCTCCTGCTCGGTGGGGGAGACGGCCGACCTTCTCTGGTACTGGTTCGGTCCTCTCGGCTGGCACGCGCTGGTGGTGGAGAATGGCTGGACGTGGGACCGCGCCGAGAAGGTCCTCCACAGGACGGCCGTCCGTACACTGCTTCCCTGATCCCGTCAGCCCCGGAGCGGCGGCCCTCGCCGAGTCGGCGCAGGTGACGCACGCGTGTCGGCAGGCAGCCCAGCCTCCGCGGTCGAGGGGGCCACTGGTGGGTTCCAGTGCCGACGGTGACCACCGGCCCGGCCGAAAACGAGGCAAGCACGTGTGCGTCTGACCGGGGGCGCGGCTCAAGGTGTCGCAGTCGGCGTACGACGCTGCTGCGCGGAGGCCGCGATCCGGGTGCGCCCCCAAGACATGGATCTTGACGACGGCCTGGCCGGGAGGTGCGCGGCCATCCCTCCGGTACCGCGCAGGACGTGCAGGACGCCACGGATCTGAGCGTCCTTCCCGGCATCCGTCCTACCCGCCGGACCCCGGGGCCGACGTCCGTGTCGGCCCCGGGGTCCGGCGGGGGAGCCACGGCCGCTGGAGCCGCCGGCGTGGGACCGCACGGCCGCGAGTGTCGGTACCCGGTCATCGCATCGTAGGGAAGGCAGCCCCGCCCCAGCGCTCAGCAAGGTGGCGAGGGGCTCCGACCGTCGTTCACCGACGCGGACGAGCCGCTCGCCCGGGGTGCCTGGCGCGAGACCACCAGCAGACGCGTCCGACGCTGGACGCGTGGTCAGTGGCCTGCCGTCTGGCCACCGTCGACCGGCAGGATCACACCGGTGACGAAGGGGGCGTTCTCCAGGTAGATCACCGCGTCGGTGATGTCGCTGATCTCGCCCATACGACCCATCGGGTGCAGTCCCGCGAGCGTCTCGTGGTGCTCCTCCGGGTGCATGGGGGTCTTGATCGTGCCCAGGGCCACCGCGTTCGAGCGGATGTTCCTGGACGCGTACTCGATGGCCAGGGCCTTCGTCGCCGCCTGCAGGCCACCCTTGGACAGCGAAGCGAGCACGGAGGGCACGTTGGAGTTGGGGTGCTCGACCAGGCTGGTTGTGATCTGCACGATGTGACCACCCCCCTGCCGCAGCATCTGCTCGATCGCGAGCTGCGAGATGCGGAAGAATCCGGCGACATTGACGCCGAGCACCACGTCGTAGTCGTCCTCGGTGAAGTCGGTGAACCCCTTGGAGATGAAGATGCCCGCGTTGTTGACGAGCGTGTCGACGCGGCCGAACCGGTCCACGCCGGCAGCGACGACCCGCTCGGCGGTGGCCCGGTCCGCGATGTCGCCCTGAATGGTGAGGACGTCGGCGTCCTGCGATTCGGCGATGGCTCGCGAAGTGGCCACAACGGCCCACCCGTGTGCACGGTAGGCTTCGACGAGCCCTGCGCCGATGCCCTGGGACGCACCGGTGATGATGGCGACCTTCTGCCCCGTGTTGGTCATGATGCTCCTTCGAGAAAGCGATGCGGCTGGTCCAGCCGACCGGTCTGAGAATTAGACGACCAGTCGTCTTGCATCAGTGGAGCCCGTGTGGCAGCGGCACGACGGGCGGACCAGATCCGCAGGTGGTCGCGCTCGGGTACCGGTTCCACAGATCTGGAAGGCATCGCGCCCACGGGGAAACTATCGCCGTTTCGGCGGGTCCGCCTCTCGGGCGCATGGCGACGGATGGGGTGTGTTCGCGCCTGCTGATCACTCGACGCTGCGTCATCGGCCCCCTTCCCCCGTGCCGATCAGCGCCTTGATTGCTGGTGATGGCGTCGCCTGCTGCCTGGTTGTCGCCGAGGTCGCCGTCGCTGGCCGGGGTGAGGACGGGGCCGGGGCTGATGGTGACGGCACGGATGTGGTGGGGGGCGCCTCCGAGGGCGAGTTGGCGGGTCATTCCGATGCCGCCGCGTTGGCGGCGGTGTGGGCGACGATGAGGCGGCGAGCCGGCGATGAGGCCGGCTTCGGAGGTGATGTCGACGACCACGCCGCCTCCGCGTCGGACGACGGTCTCTCCCCGTGGCCGGGTACGCGCGAGAGCGGCCGACTGGCTGCCGCGATGCCGTGTGACGAGCGACTGCGATTCCAGACGGTTCACGGCCCGAGTCATCCCACTCAGCGAAAGACCGCACATGTTGGCCAACGCTCATACGCATCTAGTTGTGCGGGACCTCGGAGAGATGTACCAGGACCGTGTACTCGGTACCGGAAGTCGGAAGCTCCTCGAGCATGTCCGCATCGACAACTCGGGGCAAGAGGGCGACCACTTTGCCCAGAGCCCGGAGGAACGTCTCCTCGTCGGGGCTGAGGGGAACGATCGTCGTCGCGTCCGCCATGGGCACAGTCTAAGCGGCGCGCTCGCTCTCGGACGACGGCCGATTGCGTTCTTGTACCGTGCTCGCGTCTGCCTGGAAATAGGAAAGGGAATTCCAATCGATTGACCGGAAAACATGCATTGCTTTCGAGGGCCATTGTTCTAAGAAGAAGTCGATACGTGTGCCGTCGTGCAAGAGGCGTATGTGACCCGGCGAGCCGCGAGCGGGCAGGTGGCCATGCTCACCGTACGCTTTGCCGCTCCCCAGAGCCGGTCCGGTCGTCGGGTCACATCGGACAGCGCCTAGCTGTCCGCTCCGCCGGCGTCGTCGGGGGAGGTGACGTTCTCCGCGGCGCCCGCCAGGGTGTACATCACTGAACGCTGTTGCTTGTGACGCTGGACTCGCCCCTTGGCGACGAGGGACTCCAATGTGTTCCGGACGACCTGCGGAGTCGGTGACCGATCGGGGTGCTTGGACATGAGCTCATCCCGCAGCTCTTTGGCCAGCCGCGGTTCCTCGTGGCTGCCCAGCAGCTCCGTGAGGATCTCCCCGAGCATAGGCTGACGCGACTTCCCCTTCGCGCCGGTCTCTGCCACAGCCTTCCTGGAACGCCCGCCCCTCGCGTGTGCCAAGCGCCGCGGCGGTACCTCCGACGTCAGTGGCGCAGGTTGTTCGCTCCGGGTGCGTGTGGGCTCAGCCCGTTTTTGCACGGGCAGGTCCGACGAGTCTGGCAGGCCCTCATAGCGCTCGGCGAGGGACAGGATGTCCACCAGAAGTGCCTCCTCCTGCTTCAACCGCTGGAGGGCCCCGGACAGTTCCTCCTGCTGATGTCGGTTCGTCTCCAGGTCCGACGCGGCCTGCTCGATGTACCGCGTTCGGAGCGTGGCGGTTGATTGGCTGGTCACAACCGTTCACTCCCTCATATGGATGATGTGGCGCATGGTACCCATGTCGCCAGGTCTGAGTAGAAGCCTGCTCTCACCCGACGTAGGTTTGCGGGTCGCCAGGCGGGCAGTCAGCAGGATCGTCTCGTGGCTGGACACCGGCGAAGCCAATGACGAATGCCCGCGCGCTTTCGTATTCCCACCCCGGTGCATTCGAGCCCTCCCCATAGCCCGCAAGCTCAAAGATATAACTCTTCGCACCTTTTGCGGGTTATGCGGTCTGTAGGTGTGATGGCTGCCTGCGTGCGGACGCGGTCGTGAGCACGCCGGCTCGTCACCGGGGGCCATTGCCTCGTCGTCACCGGCCTGACGGCAGAGGCTCTGGCCGGACGACCCTGAGCGCGGACCGCCCGGAGGTTTTCCACCGGGCCGACCACCACATGCCCCCAAGGAAGTCATCGGCGCCACCTACAACGACCCGTCAGCGGGCGAGTGCCTGGAGCCGGTGCACCATGCCATGGTGACCCAGCCCTCGCTTCGCCGACTGCCTCCGGAGCACAGGGCGGTCCTGGTTCACATCTACCTCTGCGACCGTACGATCAACGAGACGCCGGCGATCCTGGGAGTCCCCGCGGGGACCGTCAAGTCCCGGCATCACAACGCGCGGCGCAAGCTGCACAACGCATTCCGGACCGAGGCTGCTTGCGGACAGCAGGGCTGGCACTCACTCGCGTGGGGAAATCTCCAGCATGCACTTCAGTCGCGTTCTGACGGCTCCGATCCAGTCGGCGGCATCGGTGCGGAGTGCAGCGCCTCGTTGAAAGGGTGCCCCTCCACCGCACGTCGCAGGGCGGTCGACACCTCCTCCGTCGATGCCGGGGCCGAGGTCAGGGCGACATCGGCCGCCTCCTTGGCCGTCGCGACGAATTCGTGTCCGACCGAGGTGAACACCGGATGCTGAGCCACGTATGTGCCGTCCGCCACCACCGGACGGACGTCGACGTGTCGACGAGGAGACGATATCCGTCGGCGGACCGTGCCAGTGGATGATGTTGACGGCGCTGACCGGTGGCTCGTCGTCCCAGAGACGTCCATGCATCGCGAAAGGAGACCGGGCCGGGCGCCCGGAGCACCAGTAGCGAGAGCAGTGCCAACCGCTTGGGAGGACCCAGGTTGCGCTCAGTGCCCCCGCGCACGGCCCGTACGGTGCCGAGAACGAGTAGTGCACTTCGGCGTCCATGGAGCAGTCGCCGTTCCTCGGCACTGATCGGACAACACCCGGAGGGAAGGGCCGGTGCCGGCCCTCGGCGGGAGAGGACGGTCTCCCGGGCCACCGCGTGGTCGGTCCAGCCATGCGGCCTCGTGGTCCGCCCGCTCGCCGCATCGGGCCAGATGCCCGCGCCGGTGCGGACCGCCGGGCACGCCGGCGAACATGCTCGGCCCGGGCGGTGTCACCTGCTCACTCGCGGGTGAAAAACTTCTTGAGGTCATCGCGGGTCTCATTCGGAGGACGGGCGGAAAGGTGACGCATGCCGAGCGCGAAGACGGGCCGAATCCTGACGCGAGTAAAGTAAAGAAGAAAAATAATTGACATGTCAAATAGGTTGGCCTGCATGTCCTGGGCGAATTCCCCACAGCACAGCTGCGTCAGGAGCCCAGACGTACCCAGGATCCGTGCGCCGGCGCGTGCAGGAGTGAGGACAGACCCGCCTCGTGGAAGGCCAGTTCGAGCTCGGCCCGGCCCTCCGAGAAGTGGGTCCAACCGTCGTAGTGGGCGGGGACCACGATGTCCGCCCCCAGAACGGTCGCCGCCGCCGCGGTCCGTCCACTGTCCATGGACAGCGGACGCCCCTCGAACTTCGCCGGCACGCGCGCCGCGCCGGCGTGCAGAAGCGCCACACCGATGTCCGGGACGCGGCGGGACACCTCCGCCACGGTCCGGATGGACGCGTTGTCACCGCTGACATAGAGGGTGGGGAGTCCCTCGCCGGACAGGACGAACCCGGTGACCTCGCAGTTGACGTTGCCGTCCGCGTCCCGTTCGCCGTCCTCCGGGCCGTGGACCGCCGGAACGGCGAGAACGGTCAGGTCGCCCTCGCCGTCCCGGCGCCGCACGGTGTGGGTCGTCCAGGGTGCCAGGCCTACGGCAGGTGCTCCGAGCCGAGCGGCGGCGAGAGGGCCGGTGAGAAGCAAGGGCGCGGACGTCGCGAACGCGCGCCCGCGCCCGTCCAGGTTGTCCGGGTGGAGGTCATGGCTGACGAGCACCAGGTCCACGGGGCCGACGGACTGCTCGTCGAAGACCGGTCCGATCGTCTTGGTGAGGTAGCCCTGTGGGCCGGGCGCATCGAAGGTCGGATCACTGACGATACGCAGGCCCGCCAGGTCGATGACGGCCGTCGGGCCTCCGAGCACCGTCACTGCGCATTCCTGGCGGGGCAGTCCTGTCTTTGCCATGCCCATCCTCGCTGGAGCTGGTGATCACTGATGTTCATGCCCACGCTAATCACTTCCGGTCGGCAAATGAAATGCCTCGGGATCCGCATGGATGCCGGTCGCGCATGAGTGCCGGGTGTGGCCACGGATCCCGTGCTCAACTGCCGGCCGCCTCCAGGGAAGCGTCGACGAACCTGCGGATGAGGATGCGGGGGCCGTCCGGTAGGTAGACCAGTCGCACGGGGACCGGCGGGGCGTTGGTGAGCGCGATGAAGCGGAGGGCGGGGTGGGGGGAGCGGTGTCTGGCGGTCTCGGGGACGATGCCGATGCCGCGGTTCGCGGCCACCGTTTCCACCCACTCGTCGTAGTTCGAGGTCTCGACGATGTCTTCCGGTCGTGATTCCTCGGGCCAGGACCAGGGGCCGGTGGTGCCACTGACGGAGTTCACGACCAAGCGCCAGTGTCGCACCTCGCCCCAGTCCAGGTGGTCGCGGTCGGCCAGCGGACTCTCCCGGGCGCAGACGGCGAAGCGTGTCTCGTCGTACAGCCAGACGGTGCGAAGGGGCTGAGGACTGGCCGCGTCACCGCGGACCACGGCGATGTCGACGGTGCGCTCGTGCAGGGCTTGCAGCGGATCGTCGGTGCGGCTGAGTGTGACGGAAGCGCCGGTGGTCTCCTCGAAGCTCTTGATGGTCCGCTGCGCCCAGGGGGCCGGCAGCAGCCAGCTGAAACCGAGTCGCAGAATGGCCCGTTGGCGCGCTGTGGTGAGGGCGTGGTCGAAGGAGGCGAGGACTTGTTCCGCCTGTTGCAGGAACTCCTTGCCGGCGTCGGTCGGTTCGACTCGGCGGGACGTCCGCTCGAGCAGGCGGACGCCCAGCGCCGCTTCCAGCTGAGCGACCGTGCGGCTCAGGGCCGGCTGAGTGATCAACAGTTCCTGGGCGGCACGGGAGAAGGACCGGCACCGCGCCACTGCGGTGAAGGCCCGGAGGTGGCGGATCTCGACCTCCACGCCCCTCACTCCTCTGCGCATCCATGCCCGTCGTGCATAGCCGCAGCCTAGTCGGCATTTCACAAGACCGGCCTTCCATGCCTAGCGTCATACGCTGTCACCGTGAGCGGGATCCGGCGTCCGTGACGCCGGTGAGGTCGCTTCGGCGTCAGATGACGGCGAGAGCACTCGCTGTCGCCCGTGCACGCGGAGGAGATACCAGGCATGAGCCGACTGCTGTCCGACCTTGGCGTAGAACTCCCGGTTCTCGCGGCACCCATGGCAGGCGGGGGAACCACTCCTGAGCTGGTCGTAGCGGCCGCGCGTGCGGGCAGCATGGGTTTCCTGGCCGCCGGATACAAGCCGGCGCAGCTTCTCGCCGAGCAGATGCGAACCGTTCGGGCGGAGGGCGTCCCCTTCGGCGTCAACGTGTTCGCACCCAATCCCGTTCCCGTCTCGGCCGATGCCTACAGTCGGTATGCCCGCACGGTGCAGGCCGAGGCCGATCGCTACGGGCTGGGCCTGTCCGACAGCGCGCCGAGGGAGGACGACGACGAATGGGCTGCCAAGATCGACGTTCTCGTCGGATCGCCGGTCCCGTGGGTTTCGTTCACGTTCGGAATCCCCGACCCCGCAGTCGTCGCGGCCCTTCGGCGAGCGGGCACCACGGTCCTGCAGAGCGTCACCACGGCTGAGGAGGCCCGCCAAGCGGCGCAGGCCGGCGTGGACGGGTTGGTCGTGCAAGGGCCGGCGGCCGGCGGTCACTCGGCCACGCTCACTCCCGACCGCCCGCTCGCCTCCGTCTCTCTGCCTGACTTGGTCGCACACATCCGGAGCACGGTCACCCTGCCGCTCGTCGCCGCCGGAGGCATCGGGACGCCCGCCGACGTGGCGGCCGCGCTCCACGCGGGGGCGGAGGCCACCATGGTCGGCACGCTCCTGCTGCGCACGGACGAGAGTGGTGCCTCCGCCCCTCACCAGCGGGCCTTGGCGGATCCGGCGTTCGACACCACCGTGCTGACCCGTGCCTTCACGGGACGGCCGGCCCGCGGGCTGCGCAACGCCTTCATCGACCGCTACGAGTCCTTGGCGCCGGCCGGCTATCCGGCCGTGCACCACCTCACCGCCCCGCTCCGCAAGGCGGCCACCGCGGCGGGCGACCAGGCACTCATGCATCTGTGGGCGGGCACCGCGTACCGCCAGGCCGTTCAGGAGCCCACGGCCCAGACGCTGCGGCGGCTCACCGTCCTGCTGTGAGGCGCGGGCGGCGCGTTGCAGAGGAGCGCCCCCGAACGCACATGGGGAGAGGTTGTCCACGCCGGCGCTGATCGCCCCAAGCACCCGGAGCCGTGACATGTGCGGTGGAGGCCGAGGAAACTCCGCCGTGTCCGTGGTGTACGGGGGAGGGGAGAACGCGACGCGGGACGGATCCGTCGGGTAGGCACCTCTGCCGTCCCACTGCGCGTGCTCCAGGCCGGCCGGAAGGCCGTCGATCACCACGGCCGGCACCGGCAGCCAGGCGAGCATCCGCTCACCCTTGCTCCGGTCCGCGGCGTGGCTCACAGCGGTCAGTTGTGTCGTGTGAGTACTGCGGGAGGGAGCCACATGCGCGACGCCTCAGAGGTGGTCAACGTCGACGACCGCCTGTGCGAAGGCGGTGGGAGCTTCCTGCGGCAGGTTGTGACCGATGCCGGTCAGCGTTCGGTGGGCGTACTTGCCCGTGAACCGGTCGCGATATGAGACGCCGTCGCCGGGTGCGGTGAACGGGTCGCGCTCAGCGTCGAGGGTGATGGTAGGCACCTCGATGACGGGACGGGTGGCGAGCTTCCGCTCGTAGCGCTCGTACCGTCCCTCGCCGTCGGCCAGACCGAGCCGCCAGCGGTAGTTGTGAACAACGATCGCCGCGTAGTCGGGGTTCTCGAACGCGGCGGCGGTGCGCTCGAAGGTGGCGTCGTCGAAGTCCCAGGTGGGGGAGACGGTGTCCCAGACCAGGCGGCACAGGTCATGCCGGCTCGTCTTGTTCTCCATCGCGAGCCGGCCCCGCTCGGTCGCGAAGTAGTACTGGTACCACCAGGCGTATTCCGCCTTGGGCGGGAGGGGCTGCTTCTGGGCCTCGACATTGGTGATGATGTAACCGCCCACCGACACCAGCCCCTTGACCCGCTCGGGCCACAGCGCCGCGATGATGTCGGCGGTGCGCGAGCCCCAGTCGAATCCGGCGAGCAGCGCCTGCTCGATCTTGAGAGCGTCCATCAGGGCGATGACGTCGAGGGCGACGGCCGACTGCTGGGCGTTGCGGACCGTGCGGGAGGACAGGAAGCGAGTCGTGCCGTGACCACGCAGGAACGGCACGATGACTCGGTACCCCTGCGCCGCCAGCAGGGGAGCGACGTCGACGAAGCTGTGGATGTCGTAGGGCCAGCCGTGCAGGCAGATGACGACAGGGCCGTGCACCGGGCCCGCCTCGGCGTAGCCGACGTCCAGCACTCCGGCCCTGACCTGCTTGATCCGGTCGAAGGAGGTGTGCGTCCCCGGGGTCACCGCGGGCACCGTCGGAGCCGGTGCCTCGCCGCTCCTCCAGGGGCCGGTCGAAGCCTTCGCGTTGGCCTGGAACCCGGCGAGGGAGACCGCGGCCGCGCCGGTGCCGAGGCCCACGGCCTTGCTGAAAGTACGCCTGTTGATCATGTGCAAACTCCTTCATCCGGTTTCCCGTTGAGGCGCAGGCGCTCCCGATGAAACTTCCAGGGTCCTGGGCGCTGCATTGCTCCCGACTGTTCCACACGCGAGCGTCACCGGTCAAGGCGGTGATGCGCCGTGCTCTCGGCCATGAAACACGTTTTCAGCGGAGGGTCGGTGATCCGATCTGCATGTCTCGCCGTCGAAATGTGTCTCTGATGTGCCGGGGCGCCCAGGACAGATGGCGGCGGGGCGTCAGTGAGCCATGACGCGTCGCGGTATGGCCGCGGAGCCGTCGGCCCCCGCTTCGCCGATCGCCTCGGCCGCAGCGCCGGCCCGCACGTGTTCGAAGGGTCGCACCGCGATCACCAGCCGCTTGTTGAATGGCGGAAACGTTGTTCTGGTGCGCGCCGCAGTGACATACGTCAGCGGGGGGACGACATGTCAGGTTTCCGACCGGAATACGAGTGCCAGGCCGCCCCGGCATCCGTGGAGGGGAGGCACCCGGCACACCTGGGGGGTTGGTGAGCAACGGCGTCCATACGCGAAACGGCGTTCCCGGAGCGGGTAGCCGTGCCTCTGCCCGTCCGGTCCGGATCGCGCGGGATCCCGATCCTGCCGAGCGGTGCTGTCCCGTCGGATGCCCCCGCGGGCCTTGCTCGTTCCGGGGGACCTGATCGGCGTGTAGTCGTTCCGGCAGGACCGTGGTCCGTACGGTTCGGGCCTATGGACTTCTGCGGTCGGTTGCGTGGCGTGATCGATCCGACCGATGCGCGGCTGTGGCCACTTACGACCTTGCCGCCGCACAGCGGTCGGATAGACGCTTGCGCCCCGAAGCCTCTCCCACCGCGCACAGCCCCAGTCCGTGAGGGCACGGGGCACACCAGGGAGTCAGATACCGGCCAGCGCGGATGCCGCAGAGTTACTGGTGGTGGACTCGCCAGGGCCTGTCGCCCCGCACTGCCGCCAGGCTCGTGCAGCCTGGGCGCCGAAGGCCGTGAGTGGGCGTTAGGCCCCACGTGTCGGGCCGCCGGTGAGTGCCCGTGTGCCGTGACCTTTCGTGCCGCGCGCCGCCGTGCCCCGTCATATACCCCATGCCTGGCACCGCTGTAGAGGAAGCATCGTGCTGAACGCGTTGACCCATGTGTTCACGACCCCTGACTTGCGCAAGAAATTGATCTTCACCCTTGGCATCATCGTGCTGTACCGGCTCGGTGCACATGTGCCGCTTCCAGGCGTGGACTACGAGAAGGTCCAGACGTGCGTGGACTCCGTGTCGGAGGGGGGCGGAATTCTTGGGCTGGTCAACCTGTTCAGTGGCGGAGCGCTCCTACAGATCACAGTATTTGCACTGGGAATTCTTCCGTACATCACGGCGAGTATCATTCTTCAGCTGCTTACGGTGGTGATCCCGCGGCTGGAGGCGCTGAAGAAGGAAGGGTCGTCCGGACAAGCGAAGATCACGCAGTACAGTCGCTATCTCACGGTGGTGCTCGCGGTTCTGCAGGGGACGGGACTCGTCGCGACCGCGCGCAGTGGTGCCCTGTTCCCCAGTTGCAGGGAAGCCTCGAGCATCGTGCCGGACGCTTCCGTTTTCGTCACCCTGGTCATGGTCGTCACGATCACGGCCGGAACGGCGTGCGTCATGTGGTTCGGAGAACTGATCACCGAGCACGGGGTCGGCAATGGAATGTCCATGCTCATCTTCATCTCCATCGCCTCCACGCTTCCGGGTGCGATCTGGGCGGTGAAGCAGGAAAGCACGATTGCTGACGGGTGGCTGGCTTTCGGCATCGTTCTGCTGGTCGGGTTGGTCATGGTGGGCCTGGTCGTCTTTGTGGAGCAGGGGCAGCGCCGCATTCCCGTTCAATATGCGAAACGGATGATCGGCCGCAAGGCGTACGGAGGTACGGCCACTTATATCCCGCTGAAGATCAATCAGGCTGGTGTGGTCCCGGTCATCTTCGCTTCGTCACTCCTCTACATTCCCCCTCTGGTCGCGCAGTTCGCCGGATCGGGTGCGGGCTGGTCGACGTGGATCACGAACAACTTCACCAAAGGTAACCATCCCTACTATGTAGTGGCCTACTTCCTTCTGGTCGTCTTCTTCGCGTTCTTCTACGTGGCGATCACGTTCAACGCGGAAGAGATCTCGGGCAACATCAAGCAGGCCGGAGGGTTTGTACCGGGAATCCGCGCCGGTCGGGCCACTGCGCAGTACTTGGGGTACGTCCTCAACAGGCTCACATGGCCCGGATCGATCTACCTGGGACTGATCGCGCTGGTCCCGACGGTGGCGCTCGGCAACTTCGGCAGCTCCAACCAGCTCACCGGCACCAGCATCCTGATCATCGTGAGCGTCGGGCTGGAGACCGTGAAGCAGATCAGCAGCCAGATCGAGCAACACCGCTACGAAGGCTTCCTGCATTGAGGAGGTCAGGAGGTCCACCGGACGGCCGGGGCGTCGAGGTGCGGTCCCGGCGCAACGCGTTCCCGCCAAGGCGACCGGTCGTCTATCGGTTGTGGTGGTGAGGTACCTAGTCCCCCGTCCCGAGCTCGGTCGACGACCGCGTCGTAACGACCCTTGGAGAGTCCCGTGAGCGCAGCAGCACCTTCGCCCGTATCGCCCACCACCGTGGACTTCTGGTTCGATCCCGTGTGTCCGTGGACCTGGCTGACGTCTCGCTGGATGCTGGAAGTGGCCAAGAGCCGGCCGGTCGAGGTGTCCTGGCACGTCATGAGCCTGTCCGTCCTGAACGAGAACCGCCTGGACGAACTGCCTGAGCGCATCCGGGTACTGATGGGCGAGGCATGGGCGCCGGTGCGGGTTCTGACCGCGGCGAGCCTCAGTCACGGTCCCGAGGTGCTCGAACCTCTGTACACCGCTCTCGGCACCCGTTACCACGTGCGGCAGCAGCCCAAGGACAGGGCGACGCTGGAAGCTGCTCTGCGGGACGCCGGATTGCCCTTGGACCTGGCCGACGCCGGCGACGGAGATCGGTACGACGCCGAGCTGCGGGCCTCTCACCGCAGGGGTATCACCCTGGTCGGCCAGGACGTCGGCAGCCCGATCATCGCCGTTCCCGGTCCCGAGGCGGGCAGCGAGCCGGTCGCGTTCTTCGGACCTGTGGTGAATCCCGCGCCCAAGGGGGAGGAGGCCGCTCGGCTGTGGGACGGAGTGCTCGCCGTGGCTTCCACGCCGGGCTTCTTCGAGATCAAGCGTACGCGCACCAGCAGCCCGGACTTCAGCTGAGCTCAGCCGCACGCGGCGGGTTTCAGGGACCACAGCCCTTCGATCGGCTGGACGGCCCAGCCGCGGACGCGGGGGACGAGAGGCGACCGGCGTACCGGAACGTCGGGGATGGCCGAGACCGGCAGAGCGGGCTCGGGCAGACGGGGCATCGCACACGTCAAGGCCGGTGAGCCGACGGACGCGGTGATCCACGAGTTCGCCCCGCTCCTGGAGCCGGGGAGGTCCGCCGGGCCGCACCACTCTGTGCGGCCC
>NZ_JBFBJT010000011.1:0-94951 GCF_040686175.1 Streptomyces sp. NPDC086077
GCGCGCCGTCCGGTGCGGCGGCCCTGGGGAACCTGGGACGGTGACGCCCGTCACTCCCATGGCCGCGCGTGTGGGCGGACGGGCAGCGGGCGATGACACGAAACCCGGCGGGGCGGGTACGTAGCTCTCCATGACACCTGAGCGTCCTGACCCGGTGGTGCCCACGGCCACCTACCGGCTGCAGCTGCAGCCCGAGTTCCCGTTCGGTGCCGCGGCGGCGGCCGTGCCGTACCTGGCCTCGCTCGGCGTTTCCCATCTGCACCTGTCGCCCGTCCTGGAGGCCGTGCCGGGCTCGCTGCACGGCTACGACGTCGTGGACCACGCGCGCGTGCGAGCGGAACTGGGCGGCGAGGACGGGCTGCGGGCGCTCGCGCACACCGCGCGCGAGCACGGCCTGGGCCTGGTGCTGGACATCGTGCCGAACCACATGGCGATGGCGCCGCGCCACAACCACGCCCTGTGGGAGGTGCTGCGGGAGGGGCCCACGTCCCCGTACGCGCGCTGGTTCGACATCGACTGGGAGGCGCAGGGCGGCCAGTTGCTGGTGCCGGTGCTCGGGCAGCCTCTCGGCGACGCGATCGAGCACCTGAAGGCCGACGGCGACGTCCTGCGCTACCACGACCACGCGTTCCCGCTGCGCGAGGGCACCGGGCAGCTGCCCCTGCCGCAGCTTCTGGACGCGCAGTGGTACCGCCCGGTGTGGTGGCGGCTGGCCCGTACCGAGCTCAACTACCGGCGTTTCTTCAGCATCTCGGAGCTCATCGGGGTGCGCGTGGAGGACCCGGAGGTGTTCGAGGCGACGCACGCCAAGATCCTTCAGCTGCTGCACGACGGCGTGATCGACGGGCTGCGCATCGACCACCCCGACGGGCTCGCCGACCCCGACGCCTACCTCCGGCGGCTGCACGAGGCGACCGGCGGCCGCTGGACGGTCGTGGAGAAGATCCTGTCCGACGGCGAGAGCCTGCCGGCCTCCTGGCCCGTCGCGGGCACCACGGGCTACGACGCCCTGCGGCACGTCGACGGCGTGTTCGCGGACCCCGCGGGCGCCGGTGAACTCCTGGGTCAGTACCGGCGCTTCGCGGCGCCCCAGACGGACCGGGGCGGGCACTGGGAGGCGACGGTACGGCGGGCGGCGTACCGCGTGCTGGAGCACGAGCTGGCCGCCGAGGTGGACCGCCTGACCCGGACGGCGAGCCGCCTGTGTGCGGCGTCGCCGGAGCCGGAGCTGCGCGACCGGGCGCCCTGGGCGCTGCACACGGCGCTGCGGGAGCTGCTGGTGCGGATGGACGTCTACCGGCCCTACAGCTCCGGGGACGCGGCGGCCGTCGTCACGGCGGAGGCCGCGGCGGAGGCCGAAACGGCCTTCGTCGTGCCCGAGGAGGGCGGCGCGGTCGACGTCGTGCGCGGACTGGTGCTGGGTCGGTACGGCGACGCGCCGGACCAGTTGGAGTTCCGGGCGCGGTTCGCGCAGACCGCGTCGGCGCTGCGGGCGAAGTCCGTGGAGGACACGGCGTTCTACCGCTATGTGCCGCTGCTGTCGGCGACCGAGGTGGGCGGGAACCCGGGGGTACCCGCACTGGCTCCGGAGGACTTCCACGCGTACTGCGCGCGCGTGCAGCGCGACTGGCCGCTCACCGGGACGGTGGTCTCGACGCACGACACCAAGCGCAGCGCGGACGTGCGGGCGGCGCTGGCGGTGCTCACCGAGTGCCCGCAGCGCTGGGCGGACGTACTGACGGAGGCGACCCGCACCGATGAGGGCGTGCCGGACGCGCAGCTGGCGTGGGCGGCCTGGCAGACGGTGTTCGGCCTCGGCACGGCCGACGCGGACCGGGTACGGCAGGCGCTGCTGAAGCATGTGCGCGAGGCCGGCCTGTACACCAGCTGGACCGAGCAGGAGCCGCCGTACGAGGAGGCGGTGACGGCGTTCGTGGACGCGGGGCCGTGCGGTCCCCCGGGGGAGCCCGTGGCCGCGCTGCGCGCGGAGCTGGAGCCCCACATCCGGGCCAACGTGCTGGGCACGGCGCTGGTGCATCTGACGATGCCCGGGGTGCCGGACCTGTACCAGGGCACGGAGGGCGAGTACCGGGCGCTGGTCGACCCGGACAACCGCCGGCCGGCCGCGTTCCCGCCGGTCGGGGACCTCGGCGCCAAGGGGGCGCTGACCGCGGCGGCGCTGCTGCTGCGGGCGCGACGGCCCGAGGTGTTCGGGGACGCCGCGACGTACGTGCCGCTGGCGGCCGAGGGCGCGGCGGCCCCGCACTGCCTGGCGTACGCCCGCTCCGGCGAGGTCGTCGCGGCCGTCACCCGGCTGTCGCTGCGGCTGGCGGAGGCGGGCGGCTGGCGGGACACGGCGCTGCCGCTGCCCCCGGGGCGCTGGGTGGATGTGCTGGACCCGGAGCGGGAGTTCAGCGGGCACGCGCGCGTGGGCGAGTTGTTGGAGCCGCTGCCGGTGGTGCTGCTGGAGAGGGTCGGCTGAGAGGCGGGCGGTCTCGGGCAGCCCCCGCCCGCCGGCGTGCATTCCGGCGGGCCACCGGGCTGGTACCGGTGGCGGGTCGGCCGGGGATCGGTGGGGGCGTGCGTGCCGTGCCCTGGCGTGCACGTTTCTGCGCGCGGCCCTGCGTGCATCCGGGCGCCCCTTGGGGGCTCCCCCGCCCTCTCCTTGACACTGCCCCTGGACCGTGCGGTACTGCGGGTGCGAAGCCGGGTGGGCAAGTCGGGGGGTGAGTCTTCTGCCGGAGCTGCGCTACCCCACCGTGACCGAAATCGTGTCGTCCGCACGGGCGTTGGCCGCTCAGCATCCCGGCTTGTGTGCCCTCCGGCAGATCGGCGTCTCCCGCGCCGGCCGACCTCTTCACCTGCTGTCCGTGGGGCGCTCCCGGCACGCCGTCCTGGTCGTCGCGGGCGCCCACGCGAACGAACCGACGGGGGGTTCGACGCTGCTCGCGGTGGCCGAAAGGGTGCTGCGGGAATGGCAGTTACGGGCCGGCATCTCATGGCACTTCCTGCTGTGCGCGGACCCCGACGGGGCGAGCCTGCACATCACGCCGGCGCCGCGCAGCCTGTTCGACTACCACCTCGGATTCTTCCGGCCCGCGGGCCCCGAGCAGCCGGAGTGGTCGCCGGCCGTACTGCCGCCGGACCGGCTGCCGCCCGAGACGCGGGCCCTGACCGGCGTCATCGACGAGCTGCGGCCCTACCTCCAGGTGACCCTGCACGGCACCGATCTGGGCGGCAGCTGGGTGCAGTTGACGAAGGAGATACCCGGCCTGGCCGAGCCGTTCGCCAAGTCCGCGGCGGAGCTGCACATCCCGGTGGAGACGGGCGCCTCGGACGCCGCGGGCTGGCCCGCGGCCGGACCCGGGGTGCATGTGATGCCGGCCGCCGGAGCGGGGCTGGCGTACCCGAGCATGCCCTCGGACGACGCGCGCCACAGCACCTGGTACCACGTGCACCGGTACGGCGGTCTGACAGCGGTCGTGGAGGTGCCGATGTGGGCCAGCGACCTGGTGGACGACCCGGCCCCGCATCCGGCGCCGGCCACGGCGATGCGGCGCCTGGCGAGCCGGCTGCTGCGGGACGCGCTTCGGGTGGAGCGGGTGCTGTCGGACGCGGCACCGCGTCTGGAGGGCCTCGACGGGCCCCTGCTGCGGGCCGCCAGATGGGCGCTGGAGCTGGTGCCCGGGCTGGCCGCCGACTGGACGTGCACGCCGCCCGCCGGGCACACGATGGCGTACGTCGGGAGCGTCGACGCCTTCGCCCGCCGCCTGCCTCTGCGGGCGGCGGCGATGCTGTTGCGGGTCCTTCAGGAGACCGACGACCGGGCTGCCCCGCGCCTCGAACGGCTCGTCGCGACCTGGAGCGAGTCCTTCGCCGACCGCTTCGCTGCCCGCTGGGTGCCCTTGGAGAACCAGGTCGAGCACCAGGCCCGCACCGTCGTCACGGCGGCCCTCCACGCGCGTGACCGAGCGGCGTGACCAGGAGCCACGTGCGTGACGGAGCGGCGTGCCCCGGAGCCACGCGCGTGAGGAGGCACCCCACGCGCGCGTGCCGCCCGGCAGCCGTCACCGGCCGGCCGGCGCGCGCGTGCCGCCCGGCAGCCGTCACCGGCCGGCCGGTGGTCAGCCGTCCAGCGCGAAGACCGCCCCCGTACGCGCCTCCGTCTCGCAGGCGTTGCCGAACGTCTGCCGGTAGTCGACGGCCTGTCCGCGCCACTGCCCGCGCGCGTGGACCGTCACCGGCGCGTGGACCATCGGGCAGTAGGCGTGCTTCAGCGGGAGGCGGCTGATGTCACCGCTCACGGAGTCGAGCTGTGCGCAGGCCTCGACGGCCCGGCCGTGCCCCTGGGGCGGGTCGCACAGCAGCAGGGTGCCCCGTGTGTCGCCGGACCCGCCCCCGCCCCGGGTGACCGTGAGGTAGAGCCAGTCACTCACACGGGACTCCGGGACCGTCGCCCGCGCCGGTGCGGCACCGACGAGGAGGAGGGCGGCCACGGCCAGCAGACCGCCCCGTACGGCTTTGGTGGTGAGGGTGTGCGTCATTCCCGGTGCATCGGCACGACCGGTTCGCAGCCCCAGTCCGACTCACCCGAACGGAAGTCCCGGGGCGCGTGCCGCCGGGCCAGGTCGAACGCGGCGAGGATCACCTGGGACTGGTACTCGGCCTGGCGCGCGACGGGGATCCAGTGGGCCCCGCAACCGTCCCGGTAGTCCGCGCACCACTGGTCGACCAGCGCGTCCAGCTCGGGCAGCACCCCGGCGGGATCGCGCCCCGCGCGCGTGACGAGCTGGTGCAGCAGCCCCGCCGTGCGCAGCGCCAGCCGCCGTCCCGAGACGCGCAGGGCGGTCAGATGGGCGGTGGTCAGCGGCGGCAGGGTGCGGCGCGGCCGGTCGCCGAGGTCGGGGTCCCAGTCGTCGGCGAGCCCCGGACTCACGAGCAGGTAGTCGTCGACGGGGGCCAGCAGCCGGGCCGCCTCGGGGACCGTGGCGGCATGCGGGCGCACGCGCGCGAGGATGCCCCGCAGCAGCCGCGTGTCGTGGCGCAGTGCCCGGCTGAGCGCCCGCAGCGCCGCCTCGGCGTCGGCGGGCGCGGAACCGTCCCCCACGCCGTCCACGCCCCACATGGGCGCCTCCACGACGGCCGTCACGGTGCCGTGCCGGTGCGGGTGGTACCACGTCGACTCGACGGCCGCCTCGGTGATCGCCGCGACCAGGTCACCCCGGCGCGGCGGCGGTATCCGGTAGACGGCGGGACCGAGCACGGGCCAGTACAGGGCGTCGTACGCGCCGAGTTCGCGCGGGATGCCGAGGCGGGCCGAAGTCCGGGCCACCGCCTGCGGGAGTCCGGGCAGGTCACGGGTGAGTTCGACGAAGCCGCCGCCGACGTCCACACCGTGCAGGGAGCACTGGAAGAAAGGTTTCAGTTCGTCCTGGAGGGCGAGCAGGGCACGCGTCTCCGGCAGGGCGGCACCGGCCGCCCCGTCGGGCAGCCACTCGGGCTGTTCGAGGAAGCCGGGGCGGAAGAACCGCCGGAAGTACCTGTCGAGGCTGTACGGCCCCGTCAGCCAGCCCTCGTTGTGCCGCAGGCCGTCGGGGTCGAGGCACAGCAGCAGGTTCCAGGTCGTGTCGGCGCCCTCGGTCAGGCGCGGGTCGGCGAGGGCGCGCTCGGCCAGCAGCAGGACGGTGGCGCCGCCGACGGGTTCGTTGGCGTGCGGCCCGGCGACGACCAGGGCCTGACGGCTGCCGTGGCCGACGGACAGCAACCACAGGGGCGTGCCCGCGCGCGAGGCGCCGACGCGGCGCAGCCGTGCGGCACGGGGGTGGCGGGCGACGAGGGCGGCCGCTCGCGCGCCCAGCTCGTCGACGGTCGGATAGCGGAGGAGTGGCGGCAGGGCACACCTCCGTGGTGCCGTCGGTTCACCTGATGTGTGCGGTGTACGCACAGTCAGTCACGAGTTCAGGTGTACGTCAACACCACCATGGCCAGGGCTATTTGGGGTCCGGAACCACGGACGCGGGGCGATCCCCGGGCTTCGGCGCGCCCGGGGCTCACGTCGGCGTTTCGGTCGATCGGCCGCTCGGGCGCCGCTCCGTTCACTGCCCCGGCCGCCGCCCGGCCGGCCGCTCAGTCGGCCGCTCAGTTGGCGGCGAGCCGGAACGTTGTCTGCCCGAAGCCGACCTGGTCGCCCTCGCGGACCACGGTGGCACCGGTGACGCGCCGCCCGTTCACGGTGGTGCCGTTGGTGGAGCCGAGGTCGCGCAGGACCCACATGCCGCCCTGGCGGGTGAGTTCGGCGTGCACCCGGGACACCGTCTCGTGGTTGAGCCGGAGCCCGTTGGCGGGATCACGGCCTATGCGCAGGGGGTGTCCGGCGGCGGGGTGGGGCAGCAGCAACTTCGGCAGCCGTTCGGCCCGCCAGGCCCTGCGCAGCCGCTCGGTGAAGCCCGACACCGCCTCGACCGTGCCGAACACCATGCGCGCCACCCGGCTCTCGGTGGGCAGGTCGGCGGTGAGCACGGCGAGCTCGTCGGACCGGCGGGCGGCGAGCGCCAGTTCCATCCGCCGGACGAACGTGTCGTGCGAGAGACGGCCCATGGCGACGCCGTCACGCAGCACCTTCAGCGCTTTGTCGCGCTCCGCGTCGGACAGCCGCGCGGGGTAGGTGGAGAACTCGAAGGACGACGTCACACGGGTGATTGTCGGGCAGTGAACCCCGGGTGTCCAGAAATCGGGGAAACGGACACCACGCGCGCGTACCGGACGACACCGGGTGCAAAAGGGGGTATGCACAAGCGGATTGATCTCGTGTGAAGCACGATGGTCGAGCTACATCACGGTGAGCAGACGAAGGGGAACCGTCCGTGCAGTTCGAGGTGTGGGCACCGCAGGCCGGCCGTGTGACGCTCCATTGCGACGGAGCCACGCGCGCGATGGAGCAGGACCCGGAGCGAGCGGGGTGGTGGGCGATCGACGCGGAAGCCCGTGACGGCACGCGCTACGGCTTCGCGGTGGACGAGGGCCCGGTGCGGCCCGATCCGCGCTCGCGGCGGCAGCCGGACGGACCGGACGGGCTGAGCGCGGTGGTGGACCACGGGCTCCACCCATGGCGTGCCGAGTGGCCCGGCCGCCCGCTGCCGGGCGCGGTCCTGTACGAGCTGCACGTGGGCACGTACACGCGTGAGGGCACGCTGGACGCGGCGGCGGAGCGACTCGGGCATCTCGCCGAACTGGGCGTCTCCCATGTCGAGTTGATGCCGCTGTGCCCGTTTCCCGGGCGCCACGGCTGGGGTTACGAGGGCGTCTCGCTCTGGGCGGTGCACGAGCCGTACGGCGGGCCCGCCGCGCTGAAACGCTTCGTCGACCGCGCCCACGAACTCGGTCTCGGCGTGGTCCTGGACGTGGTGCACAACCACCTCGGCCCGTCCGGCAACTACCTGCCCGAGTTCGGCCCGTACTTCACCGACCGGCACCACACCCCCTGGGGCACGGCCGTCAACCTGGACGCGCCCGGGTCGGACGAGGTGCGGGCGTTCCTGATCGACAGCGCGCTGGCGTGGCTGCGCGACTACCGGCTCGACGGGCTGCGGCTGGACGCCGTGCACGCGCTGGTGGACACGCGGGCGGTGCACTTCCTGGAGGAGCTGTCGGCCGCGGTGGACGCCCTCGCCACGGATACGGGCCGGCCGCTGTTCCTGATCGCCGAGTCCGACCGGAACGACCCCCGGCTCGTCACCGGCCGAGAGGCGGGCGGCCTGGGGCTCCAGGCGCAGTGGAACGACGACTTCCATCACGCCCTGCACGCGGCGCTGACGGGTGAGTCGCAGGGCTACTACGCGGACTTCGCGCGCGCCCCCGTCGGCGCGCTCGCCAAGACGCTCGCCGGAGGCTTCTTCCACGACGGCACCTACTCCAGCTTCCGGGGCAGGCGGCACGGACGGCCGCTGGACCGTGCACGGATCGCCGCGCACCGGCTCCTCGGTTACAGCCAGACCCATGACCAGGTGGGCAACCGCGCCCAGGGAGACCGTCTCTCCGCCGGCCTCTCCCCCGGCCTGCTGGCCTGCGCCGCCGCGCTGGTGCTGACGGGCCCGTGCACGCCGATGCTGTTCATGGGCGAGGAGTGGGCGGCAGGTACGCCCTGGCAGTTCTTCACCGACCACACCGACCCCGAGCTCGCGGAGGCGGTACGCCGGGGCAGGCGGCGGGAGTTCGCGGCGCACGGCTGGGCCGAGGAGGATGTGCCCGACCCGCAGGACCCGGCGACCCGGGACCGTTCCTGCCTCGACTGGACCGAGCCCGACAACGAGCACCACGCGCGCGTGCTGGCCTGGTACCGCCGGCTCATCGCCCTGCGCCACGAACAGCCGGACCTCACGGACCCGGACCTCGCCGACATCAAGGTGGCCCACGACGAGGAGGCCCGCTGGCTCGCCTTCCGGCGCGGGGACATCTGCGTGGCCGTGAACCTCGCCAAGACCACCGTCGGGATTCCCCTGGGCTCCCGGCCGGCCGAGATCCTCGCCGCGTGGGAGCCGGTCACGCCACCGGACGAGGAGGGCGTGCTTCAGGTCCCCGGGGAGTGCTGTGTGATGGTGGCGCAGCCGTAGGGGTGGCACGCGCGCGCGGGTGGGTGCCCACTCGGGGTGACGCCCGCCCCGCTCACCCTCACCCGCGCGGGGGCACGCCGCCCGCCCCTGGAGCGCTACAGGGCGTCGTCCGTGTCGTCGCCGTCGTCCGCGTCCTCGCCCCTGCATTCCGTCACGCGTTCCAGGAGGATCGCCTCCCACGCGTGACGGAGCCCCTTTCTCAGGTCGGGCAGGGACCCTTCGCCCCGGCCGGCAAGCCGGTCGGCCAGGTGGACGACGCTGTCGCAGCGGGCCAGCCACAGGCCGCGCAGACAGGGCCGGGCGCCGTAACCGGCGAGGGTGGCGGCGCGGACGGCGGCTGGGGCGCCGACGGCGAGGGCGAGGGCGGCGACGTCCTCGGCGGGGTCGCCGAGGACCACGTCGGCCCAGCCGAGGACGCCGCGGACCCGGCCGTCGGTGCTTACCACCAGGTGCGCGCCGGTGAGGCCGTGGTGGACGAGGACCGCGCCCCCGCTCTGCGCGGCGAGCTGCACGGCCGCGGGCGCGGTGAACGGGTGCAGGCGGGCGGCGTCGAACTCGTCGGCCGCGTCGAGCCGTTCGGCGGCGTCCTGGGCAGCGGCGCGCAGCTCCTCCAGGGAGCGAGGGGCGGCACGCGGCACGCCGAGTGCCTCCGCCTGCCGTACGGGCACCTCGCGCAGCCCCGTGAGCAGCCCCGCCAGGTCCGCCTCGCCGAGGGCGGAGACGTCGTGCTCGGGCGCCGAGCCGCCGGGCACCTTGGCGTCCAGCGTGTAGGTGAGGCCTGGCGCCCACTCGCCGTGCGCCACGCTGACCGGGACGGCGACCGGGAGGTGCGGGCGGACGAGGTCGCGCAGCCGCAGTTCGCGGCGCTGGCGCAGGGCCGCCTCGCGGTCGGGGGCGAGACGCAGCACGTGCCGGGTGCCGACCCACCACGTGGTGCGCCCGCCGCTCCCGGCGACGGGCCGGACGTCGGGACCCCCCGCACCTTCCTTGAGCAGGGAACGGACCAGTCCGCGGACGGTGTCCTCGGTGGGTGTCGGTGCCTGGGTCATGGTGGGACCGTCGTCGCTCGGGTGCGTACAGGGGCTCCTGGGTGGGTCACTCCACTATCAGCATCTCCCGGGACGTGTTGTTGAGGCGACGGCCGCCGTCCTCGGTCACGGTGACGATGTCCTCGATGCGTACCCCGAACCGGCCCGGCAGGTAGATCCCGGGCTCCACGGAGAAGCACATGCCGGGGACCAGGGGCTGTTCCTCGCCCTCGATCATGTAGGGCGGTTCATGGGTGGTGACGCCGATGCCGTGCCCCGTGCGGTGGATGAAGTACTCGCCGTACCCGGCGTCGGCGATGACCGCGCGGGCGGCCCGGTCGACCTCCTGACAGGGCACACCGGGGCGCACCGCCCGGAAGCCCGCCTCCTGCGCCTCGCGCACGAGGTCGTGCACCTCGCGCTCCTCGCCGGTGGGTTCGCCGACGTGGACCGTGCGGGAGGTGTCGGAGCCGTAGCCGTCCTTGAGGCCGCCGAAGTCGAGGACGACCATGTCGCCGCGCTCGATGACACGGTCGCCGGCCTCGTGGTGCGGGTCGGCCCCGTTCGGGCCGGACGCGACGATGGTGAAGTCGACCTGGGAGTGGCCGAACCGGCGCAGCAGGGCGGCGAGGTCGGCGGCCACGTCGGACTCCCTGCGGCCGCCGAAGGGGACGTGTCGGAGCTCCTCGAACGCGGCGTCCGCGGCCGCCCCCGCGGCGGCCAGGAGTTCCAGCTCCGCCGCGTCCTTGACGGCTCGCAGCATCGGCAGTGCCTGCGTCAGCGAGGCGTACGACGTGCCGGGCAGCGTCTGCTGCAGGCCCAGCAGATGCATGGCCCAGGCGTTGTCGCTGATGCCGAAGTGCCCGGAGGCACCGAGAAGGCCCGCGGTGAGGGCGTAGGGGTCCTTGCCGTCGGTCCAGTCCCGCAGCGTCAGGGCGGCCGCTCCGGCCGCGTGCGCGGCGTCGGGGGCCTCCAGGGCCGGGACGACGAGGACGGGTTCCCGGTCCGGGGCGAGGACCAGCAAGGTGAGCCGTTCGGTGGCGGCGGTGGGCGCGTAGCCGGTGAGCCACACCAGGTCCGGCCCCGGCGCGACCAGCAGCCCGGCGAGTCCCGCGTCGGCGGCCGCCCGCGAGGCGCGCCGCATCCGGGCCCGGTAGTCGTCTGCCGTGAAGGGCGCGGCCGTACTGCCGGTCATTCCAGCCTCCTTGAGCCGTTCAGGAACCACGGGCAGCATCCTGCCTGCCCGAAGAGGGCGACGCGAGCCGGTAAGCGCGGTTCGCGACAAAGCTGGCCCGAGCACCGAATCCAATGCTTAGATGCAGACATTCCATTAGCACCGTCCACGGGAGCCCCGTCGTGCTCCCACGGGACGGAGGCGGAGTACGAGGAGGCGGCCCGCATCCTCGGCCTGCGGTCCGGCGACACACCGTTCCCGGTGCTGACCTGCCCGGGCAACCACGACAGCCGCGCCCCCTACCGCAAGGCCCTGCTGGGCTGGCCCGCGGCCGAGGGCCCGGTCAACGAGGTGCACCTCTTCGACGACGCCGCCGTACTGATGTGCGACTCCAGCATCCCGGGAAGCGACGAAGGGCTCCTGGACGACGAGACGTACGAGTGGATCGAGGCGACGCTCGACGGACTCGACGAGGGTCTCCCGGCCTGCTCGCCCTGCACCACCCGCCCGTCGCGCTGCACCACCCCTTGCCCGACTCGTGCCGGCTGCGGGCGCCGCACCGGCTGGCCGCACTCATGGAGCGCCGCCCCGAGGTCGCCGGGCTGATCACGGGGCACGCGCACAGCGCGACCTCCACCACGTTCGCCGGGCGCCCGCTCGCCGTCGGCCCCGGCGTGACGTGGACGCTGCGACTGCCCTGGGAAGGCGAGGGTGCCGCCGACCGGGAGGCGCCGGTCGGGCTCGCCTTTCACGTGCTGGACGACGGGGGACGGCTCACCAGCCACTTCCGCGTGGTCACGTGAGGACACCCGGCGCCACCGACAACTGCTGTTGTTCACCGCTCTCGTGGCGCACCGTCACCAGGACGCCCGCCCCGGGACGCGCCTTGTCGACCGCCCGGACGAGGTCCGCCGCGGACTCGACGGGCATGCCGTCGAACGTGAGCAGTACGTCGCCCCGCACCAGGCCCGCGGCGTAGCCGGGGCCCGGGATGTGCACGCCCACGACAAGGGCGCCGGACCTCTCGGCGTCGGTGACCTCGACGCCCATGACCATGTCCGCCGCGGGGGCCGGTCCGGTGGCCGACGGCCCCGAGGAGTCCGGGCCGGACGAGGCGGACGGCTGGCCCGACGACGCCGGGGCGGAGGGCCCCGGCCGACCGGGCTGGCTCCGGAGTTCGGCGAGCTTGCTCATGCCGATCACCGTGGCGGCCACGGTGCCCAGTCCGACGCCGGACAGCACCAGCACCGTCCCGACGAGCAGCCCGAGGAGCAGGGTCGTGAGCCGCCGACCGCGTCTCCGTGCGGCATGCGGGCGCCGGACGGGGTCGGAGCCGGGGCCGGGGCCAGGGCCGGCGGGCTCCTGCCCGGGGATCGGCTTGGGACGCAGCGCAGTCTGTTCCATGGTTCGCCTCCGCTGGTGCACTACCCGGCGCACCGGCGCACGACGAGCCACGAAAGAGTGAGACTGACCGACGGTCAGGCTGGAAGGCACCCTTTGGCGCAGCCCTCCAGCGCCGAGCACGCAGGCGTGCCGGAGCGCGGCCGTTCCCTCGCCGAGGAGACGGCCGCACAGCTGGACGGACCGCGCGGGATCAGCTGACCGTCAGGGGCGGGGACGGGGCACGGTCGGGCAGGAAGCCATGGGCCCGACTCTCCAGCCAGTCCGCCTTGTAGCGGGCGACGTGCCGGTGCCAGTTCAGGATGCCCGCCATCCAGTTCTGCAGCGCGGCCACGTACCCGCCCATGCTCTCGCGGTCCTCCGCCGACAGATCGAAGTCGTCGTACACGACGGGCAGTTCGGACGCCGCCACATGCTCGAACTGCTGCATGCGCTGCGTCATCAGGTCGTTGACGACGGTGAGGGCGGTCGGGTAGTCGGTGCCGAAGAAGTTCTGCACCACCAGGACCGCGTTGTGGATCTCCCCCTCGTACTCGATCTCCTTCTGGTAGGAGAAGACGTCGTTGAGGAGGCACGCGTAGTCGATGGCGGCGTTCTCCAGCGAGCGGACGGGTCCGCTGCGGTAGACCTCCGGCGGGATGTGGGGGCCGTGGCCCATCCGGCAGAGGCTGATGGTCAGGTCCGAGCCGAAGGTGGCGCGGCGCATCTCCAGGTAGTCGACGGGGTCGGGGATGCGGTTGTGGACCTGGTTCGCCACCTCCCACACCCAGCTCTCGGTCATCACGTCGATCGCGGCCTTCATCCGGCGCCGGGCTTCCTCGTCCATGTTCGCCGTGGTGCGCCGCCACAGGTCGGCGAGGCCGAGTTCCATGGCGTTCGCCGGCACGATCGGCACCGGGCCGTCGAGGGGCATGCACGCCGAGAGGCGTTCCGTGGACAGCCTGGCGGCGGCGAGGTCGCGGCGGTGCCCGAAGACCAGCGGGTAGTAGTCGTCGCCGTAGGTGCCCCAGGCCAGCCAGCACGCGCTGAGGTCGAGAGCCTCCGGCGTGCCGTCCGGGTCGAGGCCGGCGGAGCACAACGGCAGGTCGTTCGCCGCGAGTTTGTCCTCGTCCCAGACGCCCTCGCTGAGCATGCCGACGCCCTGGACCCAGGGCAGCAGGCGGGCGCGGGCACCGTCCAGGTCGGGGTTGAGGCGCAACTGGAACGGCATGTGGATGTCGGGGATCCGGGACGGCCCGACCTTCTGGAACGGCACGTGCGTGTACGCGCGCATCCGCTCGGCGCCCGCCGAGGCGAGCAGCGAGCGGATGTCGGTGCCCGAGGTGCCGATCCCGGTGGCGCCGATGGTCCACGGGCTGCCGGCCGTCGCGTTCTCGTTCATGTAGCGGCTGGAGCGCATGTGCCACTCGTGGCCGCCGGACTGCCAGTCCTGGAGGCCCTTGGTGTAGGCGGCGATCGCGGCCAGCGCGTCCGGGGTGAGGCCCTTCTCCAGGGCCAGCGCGGGGACTTCGGTGAACGCGGTGTGCTCGAACTGGTGCAGCCGGGAGGTCAGGATGTCGTTCACGGCCTCCGCGGCCTCCTGCGTCGTGCAGCCGAAGAAGGTCTCCAGGACGAGCACCCCGTTGCTGAGCTCACCCTCGTCCTCCACCTCCCGCTGGTAGGAGAACAGGTCGTTGCGCAGATGGACGCCGTCGGAGAAGGTCTCCATCAGCACCCTGAGCGGCCGGGAACCGGCCACGGACGCGGGCACCTCGGCGGTCGCGTACTCGACGAGACCGGCGGACCAGGGAGCGCCGCCCACCTTGCGGCGCATCTCGATGTACTCGACGGGGTTGGCGATCCGCCCCTCGTTGATGTTGGACAGCTCCCACAGGGACTCGTTCAGCAGGTGCTCGGTGGCGACGGAGAACCTGCGCCGCCAGTCCATGGACATCGAGGGCACCGTGCGCGCCCACAGGTCGGCGAGGCCCGCCTCGACCGGATTCTCCGGCTCCGGTACGGGCGTCGACAGGTCCAGGGGCATGAACAGCGGCAGCCGGTCCAGATAGGCCTTGCCGCCGGCGCGGTCCTGGCTGCGCTTGAACGTCTCCAGGAAGTGGTCGTCGAAGAAGAAGACCCACACGTACCAGTCGGTGATGAGCGCGAGCGCTTCGGCGTCGCAGTCGGGGTGCGTATAGGCGCAGAGCAGGCCGTAGTCGTGCGCTTCGAGGTCGGCCTGCTCCCAGATCCCGGACCCCTCCAGCATGCCCATCTCGCGCGCCCACACGGTCGAATGGGCACGGGCCTCGTCGACATGCGGGTTCAGCCGCGCGGGATACGGCATGTAGAAGTGCGGGAGTTCGAACGGCTGCTGCGTCATGGCCGGGCCCTACCCGCGGCCCGTCGGGGGCATCCGCGAGCGGGGATCTGATCACACCATCGCGTGAATCGAGGCCGAATCCGGGCGTTCTCACCGGACTTCGGGACCTTCGACTCCTCGTGCACGCATCACGCGCTCTTGCCGAGCCCCCGACCACCGGCCACGGTGTTCGCATGACCTCCTTCGTGCTCCCCCATGAGCTGCACGGCGACGGCGCCCACAAGGTGTTCGCGGTGCACGGCTGGTTCGCCGACCGGTCCGCGTTCGCCCCCGTCCTGCCGGATCTGGACCGTACGAGGTTCCAGTACGCGCTCGTCGATCTGCGCGGCTACGGCGAGGCCAGGGACGCGCACGGCGCGTACACGACCGGGGAGGCGGCGCTGGACCTGGTGGCGCTGGCCGACCGGCTGGGCTGGGGGCGCTTCTCCGTCGTCGGACACTCCATGGGCGGCGCGATCGCCCAGCGGCTGCTCGGCGTCGCCCCGCACCGGCTGCGCGCGGTGGTGGGGGTCTCCCCGGTCCCCGCCTCGGGGCTCGCCCTGCCGCCGGATCAGTGGGAGCTGTTCGCGGACGCCGCCCACCGGCCGGAGAACCGGCGGGCCATCATCGACATCACCACGGGCGGGCGGCGCCCCGCCGCCTGGCTGGACCGCATGGTCGCCCGCTCCCTCGCCCGCAGTGACCCGAAGGCGTTCCGTGCCTGGCTGGACTCCTGGGCCCGGGAGGACTTCCACGAGCAGGTCGAGGGCACCACGGTGCCCGCGCTCGCCGTCGCCGGAGCGCTCGACCCCGCCCTGTCGGCCGACCTGCTCCGCGACACCTGGCTCACCTGGTACGCACGGGCCGAGCTCCACGAACTGCCGTGCGCCGGCCACTACGCGATGGACGAGACCCCGCTCGAACTCGTCCGCGTGGTCGAGGACTTCCTGGGCCGGGACAGCGAGGCGGACGGCGGCGACCCGGCGTGACGACGCACGCGGTCCCGCCCGTCCCCGACGTCTTCGACCCGCGCCGGTACGCCGCCGGGGTGCCCTACGACGCCTACCGCGTCCTGCGGGACCACCACCCCGTGGCCTGGCAGGACGAGCCCGAGGTGCTGGGCTGGCCCGCCGGGCCCGGGTTCTGGGCAGTGACCCGGCACGCCGACGTCGTCCGCGTCCTCAAGGACTCGGCGGCCTTCTCGTCGTCTCTCGGCGCGACCCAGATCCGTGACCCGGACCCGGACGATCTGCCGTTCATCCGCCGCATGATGCTCAATCAGGACCCACCGGAGCACAACCGGCTGAGGCGGCTGGTGAGCCGCGCGTTCACCCCCGGGCGGATCGAGCGCTTCGCCGCGGTCGCGCGGGAGCGCGCGCGGGCACTGTTCGCGGATGCCGTGGCCGAGGCCCGGTCCGGCGACGGCACGGTCGACGTCGTCACCGCCGTCACCGACGACTATGCCCTGCTCAACCTCGCGGACCTGCTCGGCGTCCCGGAGGGCGACCGCAAGCTGCTGCTGCACTGGACCCAGCGGGTGATCGGCTACCAGGACCCCGACGAGGCCGGCCCTCCGGCCCTGGACGCGACGGGCAGACCGCTCGATCCGCGGTCCCCGGCGGCGCTGCGCGACATGTTCGCGTACGCGCAGCACCTCGCCGCGCACAAGCGCCGCCACCCGGGCCGACGACGTCCTGACCACGCTCGCCCACGAGACCGGACTCGACGACGCCGAGTTGGAGATGTTCTTCTTCCTGCTCACCGTGGCCGGGAACGACACCGTACGCAGCGCGGCACCCGGCGGGCTGCTGACGCTGGCGGAGCACCCGTACGCGTACCAGCGGCTGCGTGCGGGCACGGCCGATCTCGCTCCGGCCGTGGAGGAGTTGCTCCGCCGGCACCCGCCCGTGCTCAGTTTCCGCAGGACCGCCGTGCGGGACACGGTGCTGGCCGGGCGGACGGTCCGGGCCGGGGACAAGGTGGTCGTCTTCCACGCGGCCGCCAACCACGACGAGCGGGTCTTCGCCGAGCCGGACCGGCTGGACCTGCTGCGCACGCCCAATCCGCACGTCTCCTTCGGGGACGGCCCGCACGTCTGCCTGGGCGCTCACTTCGCCCGGCTGCAACTGCGGGTGCTGTACCAGGAGGCGCTACGGGCACTGCCCCCGACGCTCCGGACGGTCGAGCCGCCCGAACGCCTGTTGTCGAACTTCATCAACGGCATCAAGCACCTGCGCCTCGACCTCCACCCGGAGCCGAGTTGACCTGGATCAGCGCGTGCGTGCCGGCGGTCCGCCAGCGCTGCCCCTCCGCCGCGACCAGCGCGGCCTCGGTGCCGGCGTCGAGACCGCAGATCACGTCGGACTTCAGGGTGCGCAGGGCGGCGACCGGGCCGGGGAAGTAGTCGGTGACGTCGGCGAAAGCAGTGGTCGGGGGCAGGCGGCGGTCGCCGACGAGGCGACGGTAGTTGAGGTCGCCCTTGACGACGGTCACCGTCGCCTCGGCGAACTCGGCGCGCAGGTCGCCGGGCATCTCCGCGTACGGCAGCGGCCCGCAGGAGAAGGGGTGGGTCCGCACGGTCAGCCGGCCGTCGGTCGCCGCCGACCACAGCCGCCGCCCGTACGCACGGGCCACGCCCGGCGCGGAGGTCAGCCGGTGCAGCGCGTCCACTACGTCGGCCGGGGTGGCGTCGGAGACGTAGTACGGGTGGGGCTTGACGTGGAGCACGGCCCGCTCGACGCGGCCCTCGGCGAGGAGGTGGGCGATGAGGAGCAGATCGGGGACGAGTTCACGGCCGGCGTTGTCGGCGATCAGGCAGAGGGTGCCGGTGCCGGAGTACGGCAGCAGGGACCACAGGGTCTCACTGTCGTCGGCGACCAGGCCAGGGGCGACCTGCGGGGTCTCGCCGCCGGCCGACAGCCGGAAGCCGAGGTCGGCGCGGTTGCCCCAGAGGGAACCGTGCAGCAGCGCCTGGGCGCGCTCCGCCGCGGGGCGGGACTCCAGGTCGTCGAGCGCGGCGAGTTCCTCGTCGGTCGCGGGTGCGTCGAGCTCGGCGAGCTTGACGGGGCGGAAGGGGTCGATGCCCATTTCGGGTCCCGGGCCGAAGTAGCCGACGGCTTCGAGGAGCGCGCGATAGAAGTAGCTCTCCGACCACAGCCACGGCACGTCGAACCAGGACTGCCCGGCGTAGGTGCGCAGTCCCCACGCGGCCCACCGGTCCCGGTCGGGCGCGTCGGCCGGGAGCGGTTCGATCACGCCCTCGGTGCAACTGGCGAGCAGGGCGTCGAGCGCGCGCCGGCGATCGGGGCCGTACGGCAGGGACTCGCGCACCTGCCGGATGATCGCGGGATGGCGTTCGGCCAGCACGCTGTGCGGGAAGGAACCGGTTTCGTTGCCGCGGATCACGGGCGCGGGCGCGGTGTCGGGCATGCGGCTCACCGTACCCCGCGCCGCTCAGACGGCCCTCATCTCCCGTTCCAGCTGCGTGGCGAGTCCGAGGTAGCGCGGGCGTCTGGTCACAGGCACCAGGCCGCGGATCAGGACGTACCACATCTCCGTGAGCCGTCGGGGCAGCCGCAGGACGGGCTCGAGGGTGCGGCCGGTGACGCGTATCCCGATGAAGAAGCTGAGGAGGGAGTGGGCGACGGCGTCGACATCGACGTCCGGGTGGATGTCGCACTCCTTGACGGCACCGACGAGCTTTCTGGAGACGATGTCGAACCACTCGGCGAAGGGGTGCGGCAGGGGCGGCCGCACCCCGACCCCGCCGGTGGCGAGCCGGAGTCCGGCGCGGGCGACGGGTCCCTCCACCGTGAGCCGCACGAGACCGAAGGTGATGCGGATCAGGCCTTCGAGCGACGAGCACTCCCGGTCGTCCACCTCACGGGTCAGCCGTCGCGAGTGGTGCGACTGGATCTCCATGATGGCGTGCGCCAGGTCCTCCTTGGCGGCGAAGTGGAAGTACAGGGCGCCCTTGGTGACTTGGGCGTGCTCGACGATGTCGCTGAGGCTGGTCGACTCGTAGCCGTGACGGTCGAACAGGTCGGCGGCGGCCCTGATGATCGTGGCGCGGGTCTGCTCGGCTCGTAACTGCCTCGCCATCGGCTGAACTCTCCTGGGAATCAAAACGGGTTATGCCGTTTGTTTCTTACCCCCCGCACACGATATCTCACTCCTCGGCCAGGCCGACCCAGCACTCGAAGACCGTCAACTCCCCCTGTGCGGCGACGATTCGGATGTCCGTACCACCGCGGTCGAACACCTCGATCCATACAGGTTCGTCCAGTTCGGCGTAGCGATGAAAGACGGAACGGAAGGATGCGGGCGTCCCGCCTCCGGGGGTCAGGGCCCAGGCCGCCTGGCGGGCGGACTCCAGCAGGAGCATGCCGGGGACGTGGTCGAGCGGATGGTCGAAGAAAACGGGATGCGCGGTATCAATTCTGAGGCGCCAGCGGTCATCGCGCTCGGACGGCGCCAGGACGACATCCGCGGGCAGTGCACGGCCCACCGCCTGGGGCGGCAGACCGGGCGGTGGGGGAGGGACGGCCACGGTGGCCGGGGTGCGGCCGCCGCGGAGCCTGTCGTAGACCGACGCGGCGACGCAGGTGAAGGCGACCCGGGCGGTCGCCACGCGGGCGCCGTCCAACACGACTTCGGCGGTGTAGCGGGCGCCGGCCGGGCGGCCTGCCCGGCGGCGCACCTCGGCGAAGTGGACGTCGACGGACGGTTCGGCGGGTACCGGACCGACGGCCAGGTGCGCGGGAAAGGTGTCGACTTCGAACTCCTGGAGCACGAAGTGGTGGCCCAGCGGGACGTCGTACTCGGTGTGCGCGAGGAGGGTTCCGCTCTGGCGGACGGTTTCCACGACGAGCAGGGGTTCGTACGCGGAACGATCGCGCGACACGTGTAACCCGTGGGCCCGGGGCCACTGGGCCGAGACGGCGAAGCGGTCGGTTCCGGTCTGTTCCCAGCCGGTGAGAAAGGTTTCGGCGACGGCCGCACGATGCACGAACTGCCGGGGCACAGTCGCCGTCAGGATCGGGGCTTCGGCAAGTTGCCGCGCTTGTGGCATGTTTCTCCCTGCGGTCCCCCGAAGGGTTCTGCGGACGGTGGGGCGTCCGCCGTGGGTGGGCGTCAGAATACGAGGTGACCGGTTTGTTTTCAATGCGATCACTCCGTTACACCCTATGATCAGGGCAGTTCCGGCACGATCGTGGCGCCAGCGGTATGAACCGGCCAACTGGGCGCCGGAGAGGGTCACTCATGGCGAAACAGGAACGCGCCATCAGGACACGCAGGGCGATCCTGGAAGCCGCCGGTGCGGTCTTCGACGAACACGGTTACACCTCCACCACCATCGCCATGGTGCTGGAACGAGCAGAAGTCACCAAAGGGGCGCTGTACTTCCACTTCCCCTCCAAGGAGTCCCTCGCCCAGGCGGTCCTCGACGAGCAGGTGCCCTTCGGTGCGATTCCGCCCCGCGCGTGCAAGCTGCAGGAGGTCGTCGACATCACGTTCGTCGTCGGCCAGCGGCTGCTGAGCAACGCCCTGCTCCGCGGGAGCGTGCGGCTGGCGGTGGACCAGTGCGCGCCCCCGGGGGTGGACCACACCGGGCCGTTCCGGCAGTGGGCGGACCACCTGACGCCGCTGCTGGAACAGGCGCAGGCGCAGGGGGAGCTGCTGCCGACGGTGGATCCCCGGGACACGGTGGAACTGCTGATCGGCTCCTTCACCGGCATACAGCTGATGTCTCGGGCCCTGACAGGACGTGACGACCTCGGGCGCCGGCTGTCGGTGCTCTGGTCCCACATGCTGCCGAGCATCGCGGTGCCCGGCCTGCTGCTGGGCGTGGACAGCCGCGCCGACCGGGGGGCCCGGGTACTGGCGTCGCTGGACACCCGCGTCGCCTCGTGACGGCACCGGAATCGAGGCCTGGAGACAGCGTGCAGACCATGCGCACGGCCGCAGGCCGGCCAGGGCTAGCGCCCCGACCGGCCTGCGGCCGTTGTCCGTAGCCGCCTCAGAAGGTCAGGCTCCAGTTGTTCAGGCGGCCCGTGTCCTGGGCGACCGTGTCCTGGACCCGGAGCTTCCAGGTGCCGTTGGCGGGCTCCGTGGAGGCGTTGACCGTGTAGGTGGTCCGGACGTTGTCCGCGGAGTCCGAGCTGCTGGCGGCCTTCAGGCGGTACGTCGACCCGTCCGGGGCCACCAGGTCGATGACCAGGTCACCACGGTAGGTGTGGGTGATGTCCACCGCGACCTGGAGGGCCGAGGGCGCGTTGCCGGTGCGGCCACTGACGGTGATCGGGGACTCGACGGCCGATCCGGCGTCCGGGACGGTGACGGCGGTGCTGCTGGAGAACGTCGTACCGGTGGGAGTGCCGCCCGCCACGGCCTGGACCGTCTTCGCGGCGTCCGCGAGGCCCGCGCCGCAGCCGCCGGAGCAGGCCCCGGGCAGCGCACGGGCGTTGGACTTGATCGCCGACTCGATCTGGGCCGGGGTCAGCGCCGGCTTGGCCGCCTTCATCAGGGCGGCGAGGCCGGCGATGTGCGGGGTGGCCATGCTGGTGCCCTGGTAGTAGGCGTACGACTCGGAGGACGGCGTCCGGGTGCCGGAGTTCAGTGTCGAGTAGATGCCGTTCACGGTGCCGGTGCTGGTCTGGCCGCCCGGCGCCGAGATGTCCACCAAGGAGCCGTAGTTGGAGTAGGACGCCTTGGCGCCCGAGCGGTTGGTGGCGGCCACCGAGATGACGTTGTTGCAGTTGCCCGGCGAGTGGTTCGCCACGTTGTCGTTGGCGTTTCCGGCGGCCACGACGACCGTCGTGCCCCGGCTCACGGCGGCGTTGACGGCGTTCTGGGTGGCGGAGGTGCAGGCCCCGTCGCCGCCGAGGCTCATGTTGATGACCTTGGCGACGTTGGAGTTGGCGGGCACGCCGGAGACGGTGCCGCCGGAGGCCCAGGTGATCGCGTCGATGATGTCGCTGTCGTAGCCGCCGCACTTGCCGAGCACCCGCACCGGGGAGATCTTGGCGCCGTAGGCGATGCCCGCCATGCCCTTGCCGTTGTGGGTGGCCGCGGCGATGGTGCCGGCCACGTGGGTGCCGTGCCAGGAGGAGTTGCTGGCCGGGATGCCGGAGCCGCATTCGTTGGCGAGGTACCAGTCGCCCGGGTCGGCCGGGTTGCTGTCACGGCCGTCGCCGTCCACCGAGACCGCGGTGTCGGCGATGAAGTCGTAACCGCCGACGATGTTCGCGGCGAGGTCGGAGTGCGCCACGTAGCCGGTGTCGATGACGGCGACCGTCACACCGCTGCCGGTGGAGGTCGGCCAGGCGCCCGGGACGTTCATGCCGGCGGTGGCCTCGAAGAGGTCCCACTGCTTGGCGTAGTCGGTGTCGTTCGGATCGGCCTGCGGGGTGTTGAGGCGGTCCGGTACGACGTAGGCGACCTGCGGGTCCGCCTGGTACTCGGCGACGACGTCGGCGACGTCCGACCTGGTGAGGCGGTCGCCCAGGTCGACAAGGGCGGCGCCGGTGCCGAGGCGGCGCCGGAAGTCGAGGCTCTCGCCGGCCTCCTCGCCCTTGGCCTCGGCGTCGGCCTCGGCGGCCTTGTCGGACCTGGCCTCGGCGGCGTCTGCCTTGTAGCCGACGATGAGGCGTTCGGCGGGGGCGCCCGGGGCGGCCTCGGTCTGGGCGGTGGGGACGGCGGCCGCGCCGGGGGAGGTGTCCTGCGCCACCGCTACCTGGGCGGTGGCGGCGGTGAGCAGCGCCGCGGTAACCGCGGCGACGGATATCAGCTTGCGTCTGACGGCAGGGGAGGTTCGCAAGAGCTTGCCTTTCGTGGCCGTGCTCCGGACAGCGCGGAGCGGCGGTCTGTGCGCTTCGTCGTCGAAGCGGAGGGGGGTGAAACCGAAAAGCGGCGTGCGGAGGCCGACCTGGCGCGACGCCGACCCGTCAGGGGTTACCTATGGGTCAGCAGTGCTGGAACGATAGGCAACGGAACGGCTGTGCGGATACAGGGGAAACCCTTTGTCCGGCTGGAAACTCACCCTCGTTGTCCGAGGGTTGACCGCGGGCGTCCACTTCCGGTTCACATCGCGCCTGCCTTGTTGCGCATTGGCGCAACAAGGCAGGAAAACAGGCGTGCCCCGCACGCTCCAGGGCGGTGCGGGGCACGTCGGGAACTGCGAGTCCGCCGGGTGCGGCGGGACGGCTCAGCTCAGGCCGACCGACTTCAGCCAGTCCTTGGCCACGTCCAGCGGGTCCTTGTTCTCCAGCTGGACCTGCGAGTCCAGGTCGAGCAGCGTCTTGGTGTCGAGCTTGGCGGAGACCGCGTTGAGGGCGTCGATGCCCTCCTGCGAGAGGCCGCTCTTGTGCACCAGCGGGGTCACGTTCGCGAAACCGAAGAGGTTCTTCGGGTCCTGCAGGACGACGAACTTCTCCTTGATGATGGTCGGGTCGGTGGTGAAGATGTCCGCGGCCTGCACGGTGTTCTTCGTCAGCGCCGCCTGGGTCAGCGGGCCACCGGCGTCGAGGGCCTTGAAGGACTTGAACTTCAGGCCGTACTCCTTCTCCAGCCCGATCAGCCCCTGGTGCCGGGTCTGGAACTCCGGCGAGCCGCCGATGACCAGTTCCGGCGCGATGTCCTTGAGGTCGGCGAGCGTGGACTGGGCGCTGAGCTTGTACTTCTCGGCCGTCTCGGCGTTGATGGACACCGAGTCCTTGTCCTCGGCCGGTGCCGAGTCCAGCAGCGTCAGCTTGCTGTCCAGCTTGGCCTTGGCGTCGGCGTTGACCGCCTCGGCCGACTTCTGCTCGGCGTCGGGGTCGAGGTACGCCAGCAGCGAGCCGTTGTACTCGGGCAGAACGGTGATGGAGCCGTTCTTCAGCAGCCCGTAGGTGGTCTCGCGGCTGCCGATGTTGGGCTTGTACTCGACCTCTATGCCCTTGGCCTTCAGGGCCTCGCCGTAGATGTCGGCGAGAAGGATGCTCTCGGCGAAGTTGTTGGAGCCGACGACGACGGTCTTGCCGTCGGACGTGCCCTCGGAGAGCGGGTCGGACGTGTCGTCGGAGGACGATCCACAACCGGCGACCAGCGCCGCCGCGACGGCGAAGGCGACGGCGGCCGCGCCGCGGTGTCTCGTACTGGACCAGGTGCTCTTCACGGTTGAAGTCACGATTCCCGTTCCGGGATGGGGGATGTGGCGTGGGGCATGGCGGTGACGTGACATGCGGGCACCAAGAGCCCGCCGCGGACGTGGCACGCACACAGCACCTACTGATCCAATCCAGCCGGTTCTCACTCGGTCAAGAGAATTCAGGTCACCAATTGGCTTCGATGAGTGACCGCTTGCGAGGCGGATTGTGAAGGAGATGCGCACGAGTTCCGGCCTCCGAGGAGCAGGTTGTAACGGATTCTTGACTTGGAGTGTCGCGATCCGCCCTCCCAAGAGGCGATAGTCTCACCGGAGTTCCCCTCCGGTCACAGCGGTGACCCAAACCGCACCGGTGTCGTCGCACACCGGACGAAAGTTGATCGGAATCGACACGCGAACGGACACGCGCGTAGCTTCTCCGCGCGGTGCGACACCCCACGAAGGAGGCTCGGTGTCCACGAACGAGGTGGGCGCGCCCTCCCCCGGGCTCTCGGCCTCGCCGGGACAGGGGGAACCCCCACTGCCGGCACCGCCGCCGTCCCGGGGCGGACTGCGCGGCTTCGCCGACCGCCTGCCGTTCCGCCAGAAGCTCAACATCCTGGTCGGCGTGCCGCTGGCCGGAGTCGCGGTGCTCCTCACCTATGTCATCTTTAGCCAGGTGACGCTGGCCCGCAGCGCGGCGCAGGCCGCCACCCTGGTCCGGGACAGCGCGCAGGTCGCCGAACTCGTCGACCGGGTGGAGACCGAGCACCGGCAGGCCATCCTGCTGTCCGTGCGGTACGAGGCCGGAGGCAGCGGCGCCAAGCCCTCCCTGACCGACTACCGCGCCGCGCAACGCGCGACCGACGCCCAGGTCGACATGGTGCGCGGCACGTTCGGCGACCGGCTGCCGCAGACCGAGTGGCAGGCGCTGCGGGAGGTCGACGGCCTCGGCGGCCTGCGCAGCACCATCGAGCAGGGCTATCTGCCCGCCGACAACATCGACCCGGCCTACCACAACGCCGCCAAGGGCCTGATCGACGGCCTCGGCCTGGACCACAACCCCGCCCTCGCGGCCACCTTCACCGGCAATCTGCTGGACTCCCTGCTGCGCGCCGACGCCGCCCACAGCTCCTTCGAGACGAGCGTCTTCTCGGCCACGACCGGCGACTCCAACGCGCTCATCGAGTTCGTCAGCGCGGTCGGCGCCTACGAGCTGTACCAGCACCAGGCGGAACGCTTCGGCCGCTTCGCCACCGAGGAGCAGACGGCCGAGCTGCGCGGCATCGAGCACAACCCCGCCCAGGCGATCATCCTGCGGCAGTACGCCGAGCTCCAGATCGACCCGAGCGCGCTGCAGGCCGCGACGCCGAGCGTGACCCGCGCGAAGTTCACGCTCGCCCTGTCCAGCTACCCCACCTACGGCCGGCAGTCCGACGCCCGGCTGGCGATCACCGGCTCGCTGATCGACCAGATCGCGGACCGGGCCGAGGAAGCCTCCCAGGACGCCTGGTGGAACGCCGCCTGGCTGCTCGGCCTCGCCCTCTTCGGCTTCCTGCTGTGGGGTGCCCTCTCGGTGGCGGTACGGCGCTCCGTGGTCCGGCCGGTGCAGGCGCTCACCGGTGCGGCCCGGCAGGTCGCCGACGTGGCGGGCCGCGAACTCGCGCGTGTGGCGGACGACGACACCGAGGACGACGCCCCGCCGCGGCTGCGGGAGATCCCCGTCACCGCCAAGGACGAGATCGGCGACCTCGCCGACGCCTTCAACCAGGTGCAGACCACCGCGGCGGCACTGCTGGAGCGGCAGGTGCTCAGCCGCCGCAACGTCGCCGAGATGTTCGGCAACGTCGGCCGCCGGGTCAGCAACCTCACCACCCGCCAGCTCGCCCTCATCGACGCCGTCGAGCGCGGCGAGACCGACCCCGCGCTGCTCGAACGCCTCTACCGCATCGACCACATCGCGGTGCGGCTGCGCCGCAACGCCGACAGCCTGATGCTGCTCGCCGGCATCCGCGAGACCGTCCTGGACGGCGGCCCTACCGCGCTCACCAACGTCGTACGGGCCGCGCTCGGCCAGATCGAGGGCTACCAGCGGGTCGAGCTGCACGCCGGTACCGAGATCATGGTCGAGCCGGACATCATCGGCGACCTCACACTGATGCTGGCCGAACTCCTGGAGAACGCCGTGTCATTCTCTCCGGCCGGCAGTCCCGTCGAGGTGACCGTCCGGACCGGCGACGCGGGAGCGACGATCACCATCGCCGACCACGGCCTCGGTATGAGCGCCGAGCGGCTGACCGAGGAGAACGGCCGCCTGGTCCGCCGCGAACGCCTCGACCTGGTCCCGACCAAGGTGCTGGGCCTGTTCGTGGTCGGCAACCTGGCCCGCCGCTGGGAGATCGGCGTGACCCTCTCCCGTACGCCCGGCGGCGGTGTGACGGCCGAGATCGGCATCCCGTCCACGCTGCTGCTCACGATGAGCGCGGTGGCCTCCGGCGGGATGACGGAGTACGGCGCCGACGGGGACGGCACGGATGCCGGCACCGGTTCCGTCACGGGTGACGAGACGGCGGCCTCGGACGCTGCGGCGTCCGGATCCGGGCCCCGCCCCTCCGCCGCCGAACCGGCCGCGCCCGCAGACGACTCCACCCCGCTCCCCCGCCGGGTCCCCCGGCGTGGTCCCGCGGCCGACGACGCCTCCCCGCTCATCCCCCGGGCCCGCACCGAAACCACCGCCGGCGGTGCACGGCCGCTGCGCCGCCGCGTCCGTGGCGCGACGCTGCGGACCACCGCCGCCGAGTCCGACCGCCTGGCCACCAGCCAGGCCGCCGCGCCCGCCGACGCCGAGGCCGTCCGCGACGCCCTGGAGGAGTTCGAGGCGGCCGTGGAACGCGCCCGGCGCGACGCCCGGCGCGACGAGGACACGGCCGACGGCGCACGACCGCCGTACGACGGCGACGACAGCAGCGCGGGTGAATCCCGCGGCACGCACGACAGCGACTCGCAAGACCCCAGGCACCTCCCGGAAGGAGCGGAGCAGTGAGCACGTCGACAGGTGGTACTCCGACGGGAGGCACCACACCGGACGAACTGCGGGCCGCCGCAGCCGACTTCACCTGGCTGCTGAACCGTTTCGCGACCGAGACCGCCGGCGTCGTGGACGCCATCGCGGTGTCCTCCGACGGACTGCTGATCGCCGTGGCCCAGCTGCGGGAGCGTGCGCACTCCGAGCGGCTCGCGGCGATCGTCTCAGGCCTCACCAGCCTGGCCGCCGGGGCCTCAGGCAACTACGGCCTGGGCGCGCTCAACAAGGTCATCATCGACCTGGAGGGCGGTCACGTCCTCGTCTCCGCGATCGGCAGCGGCGCCGTGCTCGGCGTGGTCGCCGACAAGGAGGCCAAGCTGGGCAACATCGCCTACGAGATGACTCTGTTCGCCAACCGCGCGGGTGCCGCGCTCAGCCCACAGCTCGTGCTCGAACTGAAGAACAGCGTCGGCGCCGGTTCTGCGGGCTGACCGGTCACCGCCCGGTCGAGGAGGAAGACACCCCCATGGCGGACGACCCGACGCCCCCGGGCCCGGACCCGGCCGGCCCCGTCCCCGCCGTACGGCCGTTCCTCGTCACCGCCGGCCGGGTGGCGGGCGCGGGTGAGGCCGCGTCCGCCCGGACCATTCCCGTCGAGACCCAGGTGGTGGCGACCGCCGAGGGGCTCGACGCCCTCGACCTGCTCTCCTTCGAGCGGCACGACATCGTCGCCGCCTGCAAGCAGCCCCAGTCCATCGCGGAGATCGCCGCGTTGCTGCGGCTGCACCTCAACGTCGTCCGGGTCCTCGCCGAGGACCTGCGCACCGCCGGGCATCTGGCGGTGTACGTGCCGAACGCGGCCGTCACCCATGACGCGTCCGTCCTGCGCAGGGTTATCGATGGCCTCCGCGCCATCCCCGACTCCCGGGGGGTACTCCGTGACACCGACTGAACCACTCGCCGTCGGCACGGCCGCGCAGAGTGCCGTACGGCCGCCGCTGCCGGTGAAGCTGGTGATCGCGGGCGGCTTCGGCGTGGGCAAGACCACCGCGGTCGGCGCCATCTCCGAGATCGAGCCGCTGACCACCGAGGCCGCCATCACGGAGGTGGCGGCGGGGGTGGACGACCTGTCGCACACCCCACGCAAGACGACGACCACGGTCGCGATGGACTTCGGCTGCATCACCATCGACCCGACGCTGAAGCTGTACCTCTTCGGTACGCCGGGGCAGGACCGGTTCGGCTTCATGTGGGACGACATCGTCGAGGGCGCGATCGGCGCGCTGGTCATCGTCGACACCCGCCGGCTGGACGACTGCTACGCGGCCGTGGACTACTTCGAGCACCGGCAGATCCCGTTCGCGGTGGCGATCAACGCCTTCGACGGGCAGGTCGAGCACGCGCTGGAGGAGGTCCGCTGGGCGCTGGACGTCGCCGAGCACGTCCCGGTGGTCGTGTTCGACGCACGGGAGCGCGGCTCGGTGCGGGACGCGCTGCTCGTCGTACTGGAGCTGGCGCTGGCCCGCACCGAGGGCTGACGCGGGGTCAGCCGCCGCGCCGGACCCCGCGCGACACCGCGAGGCGCCCGGCGGCCCAGAACACGCCGAGCGTGGCCAGCGCCAGCACGGCGACCAGCGTGGCGCCGCCGACGACCTTCTCGTAGTTCCGCTGGTAGAGCCCGTCGACGATGTAGCGGCCGAGGCCGCCGAAGCTGACGTAGGCGGCGATGGTGGCCGTCGAGACGATCTGGATGGCCGCCGAGCGCAGACCGCTGAGGATCAGCGGCAGCGCGACCGGGATCTCGACCCGGAACATGACCTCGGCCTCGCCCATGCCCATGCCCCGCGCGGCGTCCACGGGGGCGGGGTCGACCGAGCGCATCGCCTCGTAGGTGGTGACGAGGATCGGCGGGATCGCCAGCACGACGAGCGGGATCATCACCGGGGCCAGACCGAGTCCGAGCAGCACGAACATCAGCACCATCAGGCCGAAGCTGGGCAGCGCGCGGCCCGCGGTGGCGATCAGGGCGAGCGTGTTGCCGCCGCGTCCGGTGTGCCCGGTCAGCAGGCCGACGGGCAGCCCGACCGCGGCGGCGATGCCGAGCGCCATGAGCGTGTACTGGAGGTGTTCCAGCAGACGCGTGGGGATGCCGTCGTAGCCCCGCCAGTGGGCGCTGTCGCTGAAGAAGGCGTTGATGAAGTTCAGTACGTTCACCGGGCGGTGTCCTTCAGGGCGGTCGTGCGCGGGGTCCTGCGGGTGTCACGCGGCATCCAGGGCGTCACCAGGATCCGCAGGCCGATCAGCACGGCGTCCACCAGGATGGCGAGGACGGCCGTGCCGATCACGGACAGCCACACCAGGCGCGGCTGGTTGTAGATCATGCCGCTGTTGAGCAGGTTGCCGAGTGCTCCCTGGTTGCCGATCAGCATGCCGACGCTGACCAGGGAGATGCTCGACACCGACGCCACCCGCAGCCCGGCGATGATCGCGGGCGCGGCGATCGGCAACTGCACCTGGACATAGCGGCGTACGGGGCCGAAGCCCATGGCGGTGGCGGCGTCGAGGGTCTCGCGCGGCACCGAGCGGACGCCGTCCACGATCGCCGGGACGAACACCACCAGGCTGTAGACGGCGAGCGGGATCATCACCGTGGTCTCGCTGAGGCCGGTGTAGTCGATCAGCACGACGAAGAAGGCGAGCGACGGGATCGCGTACAGCACGGTCGTCACCCACAGCACGGGCGGGTACAGCCAGCGCAGCCGTACGCACAGTTGCGCGATGGGCAGCGCCACGAGCAGTCCCGCCAGCACCGGGATCAGTGCCTCGCGCAGATGCAGTCCGACCAGGCCCCAGTAGGTGTGCTGGAGGTCGCTGGGCATGTCGAAGAGGGCGTTCACTCGGCGGCCTTCGTGGGGGCGGCCGAGGTGTCCGCGGCCGGTGCCGGTGCCGCCGCGTGCGCGCCGCGGATCGCCTCGGCGATGGTGTGCTGCGGCACGACGCCGGCCGCCCGGCCCTCGCCGTCCACGGCGACGGCCCAGCCGGTGGGCGACAGGACGGCGCAGTCGAGCGCGGCCCGCAGCGAGTCCCGCTCGGCGACGAACGGCCGCCCGAACGGCAGCAGTCCGTCCCGTTCGATCCGCCCGGCGGTGAGGTCGCGCGGCACGCTCCAGCCGAGCGGCCTGCCGTCCAGGTCGGTGACGAGGAGATAGGGGACGTCGGCCGAGCCGCGTGCGGCGATCTGCTCGGCGGTGGCGTCGACGGCGACGATCGGCGTGGTGAGCAGTTCCAGTCCGGCCGACGGGAAGAAGGACAGCCGCCGGATGCCACGGTCGGCGCCGAGGAAGTCCTCGACGAACTCGTCGGCGGGGCTGGAGAGCAGTTCGGCGGGCGGGGCGAACTGGGCGAGCCGGCCGCCGGTGCGCATCACGGCGACCATCGTGCCGAGCTTGACGGCCTCGTCGATGTCGTGCGTGACGAAGACGATGGTCTTGCCCAGCTCGTCCTGTATGCGCAGCAGTTCGTCCTGGAGGCCCTTGCGGACGACCGGGTCGACGGCGGAGAACGGCTCGTCCATCAGCAGCACGGGCGGATCGGCGGCGAGCGCCCGGGCCACGCCGACGCGCTGCTGCTGTCCGCCGGAGAGCTGGTAGGGGTAGCGCCTGGCGAGGGCGGCGTCGAGACCGACGCGCTCCATCAGCTCCCGGGCGCGGGCGCGGGCCTTGTCCTTGCCCCAGCCGAGCATGCGGGGCACGGTGGCGATGTTGTCGACGATCGTGCGGTGCTGGAAGAGGCCGGCGTTCTGGATGACGTAACCCATGGACCGGCGCAGCGTGTTGACCGGCTGCTGCATGATGTCGGTGCCGTCGAGCAGTATCCTGCCCTCGCTGGGCTCGACCATCCGGTTGATCATGCGCAGGGTGGTCGTCTTGCCGCACCCCGAAGGTCCGACGAGGACGGTTATCGAACGGTCGGGTATCTCCAGTGACAGCCGGTCGACCGCCACCGTGCCGTCGGGATACCGCTTGGTGACTGAATCTATCCGTATCAAAACGCCGAACGCCCTTCGGGTGTGGCAGTCGCCGCCCGCTCTCCCCTGGTGGCGGGCCATTGCCGCACGAGTCTAGACCCGTGGTGTTGCCGCAATTCGGCGACCCACGTCCGGTTCCTTCCCGAACACCCGGGCAACGCGTTCGCGGCGGGCAGGCAGCCCCGCGCCGCAGGCCGGCCTACGCCGCGACCGGCAGTCCCGCCGTACGCCGCACCCGGCGCGCCGCGTCCACGGCGTACACCTCGCAGCCCTCCCGGGCGGCCGCCCAGGTGACGCCCTCGCGGCCCATCGCGAACGCGGCCGTGGCCGCGGTGTCCGCCTCCGTCAGGGTCGGCGCGACGACCGTGACGCTGAGCAGGCCGGTCGCCGGGCGCCCGGTGCGGCCGTCGACGATGTGCTCGCCGCGCTCGTAGAGGGCGGACGTCGCGACCGCGCCCTCGGTCAGCTCCAGGACCGTGCACACCTGGTCGGCGTGTTCGGGGTGCCGTACCCCCACGCGCCACGGGCCGCCGGCGACGACCACGTCTCCCCCGGCGTTGAGACAGAACCGCCGCACCCCGGCGGCCGTCAGCAGCTCGGCCGCCCGCTGCACCGACCAGCCCTTGACCACCGCGCAGGGGTCGAGTCCACGGCCGGGCAGCCGGGCGTCGAAGGCGCCGCCGGTCGCGACCCGGTACCGCTCGCACACGCCGAGGACCTCGGCGAGGTCGGCGCTGACCTCGCCGGTGCCGATCTCGCCCCGGTCCAGCCGGGACACCTCGCTGTCCGCCTTGAACGGGCTGAACCGGTCGTCCACTTCGCGCAGCCAGTCGTACACGGCGTCCACGAGCCCCTCGGGCACGTGCTCGTCGTCGATCCGCAGCGAGACGGGGAAGCCCATGGCGTGCTCGACGCGGCGCATGTCAGACACCCTTCGCGTCGAGGGCGGCCTGCAACGACTCCCGGTAGCCCTCGCTGGTGACGGTCGCGCCCGACACCGAGTCGATGTCCGCGCCCTGCGCCCGCAGCGTCTCCTCGATCAGGGTCGGCACGGCGGCCGTCGTCTGCGGGTGGTCCGGCTGCCGGAGCATCCGAACGGCCGTGATCTCGTCACCCTCGAAGGTCACCTCCACCTGCACGGGACCCTTCTCGGTGTCGACCGTGGGCCCCGCGACGACGCGGGAGGTGGAGGTCCCCGGCGAGGCGGGCGGTGCGGCCGGCCGGGCCGCCTCGGCGGTCGGCGCGCCGGTGGACGGCGCGTGGCGCCAGACCGGGATCAGGCCCGCGACCGTCAGGACCAGGACAGGCAGTGCTCGTTTCACGTGATTCCCTCGTTCCCGTCGGGTCCGTCAGCCGGCCAGGCTGAAGCGCTCGTGGTGGATCTGCGCCTTGGGCACGCCCAGCTCGCGCAGGCTGCGCAGCACCCCGCGGTTCATTCCGGGCGGCCCGCACAGATAGACGTCGCGCTCGGCGATGTCGGGCACCAGCCGGGCGAGTTCGCTCCGGGAGAGGCGGTCCGGCCGGGCGGGGCCGGTGACCAGGTACAGCTCTGCGCCCTTGGCGTGGGCGAGTTCGCGCAGCTCGTCGTAGAGCACCGCGTCCTGGTCGGTGGCCACCCGGTAGATGAGGACGGCGTGCCCGTGTAGTTCCTCCAGCAGGGCCCGCATCGGGGTGATGCCGACGCCGCCGGCGATCAGCAGGGCGTCCGGCCGGGTGCGGTGCAGGGTGGTGAAGGCGCCGTAGGGGCCCTCGGCGAAGACGCGGGTCCCGGCCTCGAGGTGGCGCAGGCCGGCGCTGCCCTCGCCGACGGCCTTGGCGGTCAGGCGCAGGGAGCGGCCGTCCGGCGCGGCCGAAAGCGACCAGGGGTTGGCCTGCCACCAGCGGCCACGGGTCATGAAGCGCCACAGGAAGAACTGGCCGGCGCGGGCGGGCAGCCGGTCGAGGTCGCGGCCGGTGACGTAGACGGAGACGACGTCGTCGTTCTCGGGGACGACGGCCGAGACGCGCAACTGGTGGCGCCAGTTCCGCCACAACGGCAGTACCAGGCGGCCCACGAGCACCGAGCCGAGGGCGACGGTCCACAGGGCCCACCAGTAGGCGGTGGCCACGGGCGAGGCGACGAAGGTCGTACCGACCGCGACCTGGTGGGAGAAGGCCAGCACGACGGCGACATAGGTGTAGAGGTGGATGAAGTGCCACGTCTCGTAGGCCAGCCGGCGCCGGGCGAACCGCCCCGAGACCGTGCCGACGACGATGATCAGCGCCAGCGCGACCACCGCCCGCAGCACGCCCTCTACGGTCTCGGCGAGGTCGACGAGCTGGTCGACCGGGTCCAGACCGGAGGAGTCGGCGTAGCCGAAGGTGATGAACACCGCGTGCGCGAGCAGCGTCCACAGCAGCGAGAACCCGAGCCGGCGGTGCCACAGCGTGAGCCGGTCCATGCCGATCCGGCGGTCGAGCCACGGCAGCCGGGCCACCAGCAGCAGCTGGAAGGCCATGAGCAGCGCGGCGTACAGCCCGGTGAGGCGACCGGCGACGATCAGCGCGTTGGAGGCGAACCCGGCCTGCACGAAGAAGTAGGTGACCACGGCCACGTTCGCGGCGAGCACGGCGTACAGGCCGGTACGGGCCACCACCCTGGGGCGTCTCGCCGCGACGGGCGCGGCTGGTGACTGGACGGTCGTCACGGACGGCAACTCCTCGGTCGGGGCCTTGGGACACCGAGCTTGGCTGGCCGCAGCTGTCGATCTCCTGTCGTACGACTTTCAAGTGGATATCGATGTGCGCCCGCGAGGTGACCGGGTCTGGTGGCGGGCGGCCGTTCCCGCACTATGAACGGGTGGAAAAAGTACGGCTGCTGGTCGTGGACGACGACCCGCCCATCGCCGACCTCGTCGCGACGGTCGCCCGCTACGAGGGCTGGGAGGCGATCACCGCGAACTCCGGCGACGAGGCGCTGCGCCGGGCCGCCGCGTTCCGTCCGGACATCGTCGTGCTCGATCTGATGCTGCCGGACGTGGACGGCTTCGGCGTCCTCGACCGGCTGCGCGCCTCGGGGACGATGGTGCCGGTCGTCTTCCTCACCGCGCGCGACGCGGTGTCCGACCGGGTGGCGGGGCTGACCCGGGGCGGGGACGACTACCTGGTGAAACCGTTCGCCGTCGAGGAGCTGATGGCCCGGCTGCGCACCGTGCTGCGGCGCGCAGCGGGGCCCGGGTTCCAGCGGTCGGTGCTGCGGGTGGGGGACCTGACCATGGAGGAGGACACCCGTGAGGTGCGGCGCGGCGAGCGGCTGCTGACGCTGACGCCGACCGAGTACGAGGTGCTGCGCTACCTCATGCGCAAGTCGCCGACCGTGCTCACCAAGGCGCAGATCCTCGATCACGTGTGGGAGTACGGCTTCGGCGGCCGTTCCAACGTGGTGGAGCTGGTCGTCAGCCGGCTGCGCCGCAAGCTCGACGGCTCCGTCGAAGGCGGTGACGGCGGCGCGGAGCTGATCCACACCGTGCGCGGCTTCGGTTACGTGATCCGGCAGGCCGCCGAGTGACGCGAGTGACCCGGGTGCTGCGACGGCTGCGGCAGAGCTACGGCAGGCTGCGCCTGGGCACCCGGCTGGCGCTGGGACTGGGCGCGCTGTCGCTGGTCGTGTTCGCCGTCGTGGGCACCGCGCTCACGACGTACATGCGGGACTATCTGTCGGCCCAGCTGGACGAGCAGTTGCAGATCGGCCAGCTCGCCCAGTCCAAGGGCATCGCGGATCACGGCACGCTGCAGGGCAAGAAGTACTACCGCTGGTACTACGCCGTGTACGACGTGTCGGACGGCACCGCCGAGCTGCGCAAGCCGGAGACGGCGGCCGACCTGCCCGCGGACGTCGGCGACTTCACCTCCCTGGCCCGGGCCCAGGTCGCCTCGCACACGGAACTCCTGCGCACCGAGCACCTCAAGGACGCGGGCACCTACCGGCTGCGCGCCTGCGAGGTCGAGCCCGGCGTCGTCCTGGTGAGCGCCGCGCCCATGGACGACATCGAGAACACCGTCCGCCAACTGGTCACGATCCAGGCGGTCACGTTCGGGCTGGCACTGCTGGCGCTGGTCGTGTTGGGCCGGAAGATGCTGCGGCGCGGGCTGCAGCCACTGAGCGACATGGCGCACACCGCGCACGGCATCGCCTCGCACGACCTGACCGAGTCGGCGGCCCGGCTGCCGCTGCGTGCCGACCGCCGGGGCGGCGGCCCGGAGGTGGAGGAGCTGCGGACGGCGTTCAACACGATGCTGGAGCACATCGACGACTCCCTCGCCGTGCGCGCCGAGGCCGAGCAGCGGCTGCGCCGGTTCGTCGCGGACGCCTCGCACGAGCTGCGCACCCCGCTGATGTCGGTACGCGGATACGCGGACCTCTTCCAGTACGCGGCCGCGAACGCGCCCGGGGAACGGGACCGGCATCTGGCGCGGCTGCGCGCCGAGGCCGCCCGGATGGGCTTCCTCCTGGACGACCTGCTGCTGCTCGCCCGGCTCGACGCCGCCGAGGTGGAGGCACCGTTGCGGCTCGCGGACGCGGATCTGGTGCAGCTGGTCGAGCGGGCCGCCGACGCCTTCCGTGCCGCGCGCCCCGGCCATCCGCTGACGGTGAGCACCGGGGACCGGCCGGTTCGACTGCGGCTGGACGCCCAGCGCATCCGGCAGGTGCTGGACAACCTGCTCACCAACGCGGCCGTGCACACCCCGCCCGGGACCGAGGTGTGCGTGGCGGTCTCGGTCACGGCCGGAGCCGCGCTGGTGCGGGTCTCCGACACGGGGCCCGGGATACCGGCCGCCGACCGGGAACGCGTCTTCGACCGCTTCTACCGGGTCGACAAGGCCCGCAGCCGCGACCGCGGCGGCAGCGGGCTCGGTCTGTCGGTGGCCAGTTCACTGGTGCGGGCCCACGGCGGCACGATCGAGCTGACCGGTGAACCGGGGGCGACGGTGTTCACGGTCCACCTCCCGGCAGGCACGGCGCCCCGGGAGCAGGAGGCGACGCCATCGCCGTAGGCGGCGGTGACGCGGCGCAGGCGGCCACGACGTGACGACCTCGCACGGCCGAGGGACGCGGCGGCGCGGGATCGTCGGCGGTGGCGTCGCTGCCTCGCGCGGGCGAGTGCCGGCGGGGCCGGTGGCCCAGGAGCAGGCGGCGCGAGAGCAGGAGGCGGCCGCGCCGCAGGGGGCGCGGGGGCGGCGCCGCCTCGGACGGGTGGGTGCTCGCGGCTCAGGCGTCCGCTGTCGGCAGTGTCACCTCGAAGCGGCAGCCGCCGGTGACGTTGCGCACGGCGGCCCGTCCCTGGTGGGCCTCCACGATGCCCCGCACGATGGCGAGCCCCAGCCCTGCGCCGGCCGGTGGCGTACGGGCGTCGGTGCCGCGCCAGCCGGTGTCGAAGACGCGCGGCAGGTCCTCCTCCGCGATCCCGCCGCAGCCGTCCGTCACGGACAGGACGACACCGTCCGGCGAGCGCTCGGCGGCCACCGCCACCGTGCCGTCGGACGGTGTCCGCCGGATCGCGTTGACGAGCAGGTTCCCCAGCACGCGGCTCATCTCCTTGCCGTCCACCTCGACCGGCACGGACTCGATCCGGTCACCGACGAGGCGTACGCCGTGTTCCCGGGCGAGCGGGTCGGCGCCCGCGAGGGCGTCGCCGACCAGGTCGTACACCGACATCCGGCTGGGGCTCAGGGCCAGCGTGCCCGCGTGGATGCGGGAGAGCTCGAAGAGGTCGCCGACCATGTCGTCGAGGCGCTCGGCCTCGGCGCGGATCTGGCGGAGATAGCGGTCGGGGTCGGCGGCGACGCCGTCCTCCAGCGCCTCGGACATCGCCCGCAGTCCGGCGAGCGGGGTGCGCAGATCGTGCGAGATCCAGGCGACCAGCTCGCGCCGGGAGCTCTCCAGGGCGCGCTCCCGGTTCCGGGACTCGGCGAGCTTGCGGCTGGTCGCCTCAAACTCGCTGCTGAGCGCGGCGAGTTCGTAGGCGGCGGGGCCGTCGGGGCTGGTGAAGTCGCCGCCGTCGCCGAAGGAGCGGGCGGCGAGGGTGAGGGCACGGCTCCGGGCCGCGACCCAGCGGCCCAGCAGCAGCGCGGTGACCAGGGAGACCACGGCGGCCATCGCAACCACCGTGGTCACGACGGTCAGGTCGTGTGCGGACAGGAACATCGCCTGCGCGACCGCGAGCGTGCCCGCGAACATCGCGCCCACGGCGACGGCGGCGACCACGGTGATGTGCTCGGTGAGCGAGCGCCGCCGGATCAGCAGCAGCACACCGGCGCCGAGCAGCCCGGCCGCGGCGGCGCCGAGGAAGGCGAACAGGGCGATGAGAAGGGTGTCGCGCACGGCTCACACCTCCCCGTCGCCCGCGTCGAAGCGGTAACCGACGCCCCACACCGTCTGGATGTACCGCGGCCGGGCCGGGTCGTCCTCCACCTTGCCGCGCAGCCGCCGCACGTGGACGGTCACCGTCGACAGGTCACCGAAGTCCCACCCCCACACCTCACGCATCAACTCCTCCCGGCTGAACGCCCGCCCCGGGTGCCGAAGGAAGAACGCGAGCAGATCGAACTCCCTGATGGTCAGGGCGAGTTCACCCCCGTTCTTGGCGGCGCGCCGGCCGGCCGGATCGACCGTGAGCCCGGCGACGCCCAGCACGTCCGTGGACTGCTGCGGGGCGGGCCGGGTCCGGCGCAGCACGGACTCCACCCGCAGGACCAGCTCGCGAGGACTGAAGGGCTTGGTGACGTAGTCGTCGGCGCCCACCTCCAGGCCGAGGATCCGGTCGTCCTCGTCCCCGCGCGCGGTCAGCATGATCACCGGCACCGGGCCGCGCACCCGCATCCGCCGGCACACCTCCAGCCCGTCCATGCCGGGCAGCATGAGGTCCAGCACGACCAGGTCGGGCCAGTGCGCGGTGGCCCGGGCCAGCGCGTCGGGGCCGTCACCGGCCCGGTCCACGACGTAGCCGGCCCGGTCGAGATACCCGGAGACCACCTCGGCGACGGTCGGGTCGTCGTCGACGACCAGGACCCGGGCCCCGTACGACTGCTGTTCCATGCCGGTCAGCCTCGCATCCCGCCCGCGGCGACGGGACCGGCGGCCCCCGACGTCCTGGTTCCGTAAGAAGACGGCCGACACGGGATCTCCTCGATGCGCTCCGGCCGGCGGTGCGCGGTCAGGTGGCGAAGGCCACCCCCTCGACGTCCTGCTGCGGCCGGGGCCGCAGCCGGGACGCCAGGATGGCCACGTCGTCCTCCGCGTGGCCGGCGTCGAGGTCGGCGAGGACGGTGTCGAGGATCGCCTCCACCCCTTCCGAGGCGTGGAAGCGCAGCCCGGCCAGCCGGTTCAGGGAGTCGTCGATGTCCTCGCCGCGATGCTCGACGAGCCCGTCGGTGAACAGCAGCAGGGTCTCCGCGCCGTCCAGCCGGTACGTCGCCGGCTCGTAGCCGCCCAGCCCCGTGCCCAGCGGCGGTCCGACGGGCACCGGCAGCAGCGAGGTGTCGCCCTTGCCGTCGATCACGGCGGGCGGCAGATGGCCGGCGCTGGCCAGCGTGATCTGGCCGCGCACGGGGTCGACGCGGGCGATCAGGCAGGTGGCGGGCCGGCGTTCGGCCTCGCTGGAGGCGATGTCGTCGAGCTGGCGCAGCACGCGGTGGGGCGGGAGGTCGGCGGACGCGATGTAGCGCAGGGCTGAGCGGTAGGCGGTCATGTCCACGGCCGCCTCCAGGCCGTGGCCCATCACGTCACCGACCACGAGCAGGGTGCGCCCGAAGTGCAGGCGAACGGTCTCGCACCAGTCGCCGCCGACCAGGGCGCGCTGTCCCACCGGCAGATGGCGGATGGCGACGTCCAGGTTCGGGTGCGGCCGGCCGGGCTCGGCGAGGAGCGCGCGCTGGAGGTCACCGACGATCCGGCTCATGCGGTCGTGCTCCCGGGCGTGCCGGATGTGGGAGGCGGCCCGCTCGGCGAGCAGCGCCAGCACGTCCGCCTCCGGCGGGGTGAACGGCCCCGCGTCCCGGACGCACACCAGGACGCCGTAGCGGTCGTCGCCGGTGACGAGGGGCACGCAGAGCGCGGAGCCGTTCCTTTCGTAGCCGGTCCGGCTGTCCGTCCGGCGCGCGATCGCCGCGGGCCACCGCAGGTCGGGCAGCAGGGTGCGGTCGCCGTTGATCGCCTCGTACGCCGCCTCGCCGTCCTCCGTGACGCGCCGCACGACGGCCGCGGCGCACCCACCGCGCTCGGCCACCACCGTGGTGAGCTCGGCGCAGGTGGTCTCCTCGTCGAGCGTCGTCCCGATCCCGGCCACGGTCGACCGCAGCGTCATCAGCCGCGACGACACGCCGGGTCCCGCCGCAGGCAGGTCCGTACGGCCGACGGAGCCGGATGTCGGAGGTTTTCGGAAGGACCGGAGCCATCGCGCCACACAGAACACCTTAAATGGGATGTAAAGCGACACCGACCACGCATCGGCTGCCCGGGGCTCCTCCTTGGATACCCTTGCGCTTCCATGAGCTGGTTCGAATCCATCATTCTCGGTCTGGTCCAGGGATTGACCGAGTTCCTGCCGATCTCGTCGAGTGCGCATCTGCGCCTGGTGGCCGCCTTCTCCGGCTGGCAGGACCCCGGCGCCGCCTTCACCGCGATCACACAGATCGGCACGGAGACGGCGGTACTGATCTATTTCCGGTCGGACATCGCCCGCATCGTCACTTCCTGGTGCCGCTCCCTGACGGACCGCACGCGGCGCGCGGACCCGGACGCCCGGCTGGGCTGGATGCTGATCATCGGCTCCATCCCGATCGGCGTCCTCGGCGTCACGTTCAAGGACCAGATCGAGGGGCCGTTCCGCGATCTCCGGCTGACCGCGACCATGCTCATCGTCATGGGCGTGGTGCTGGGCCTCGCCGACCGCCGCGCCGCCCGCGCCGAGCGGGAGAGCGGCGTCCAGGCCGCCGCAACAGCCACTCCAGGCGCCCCCCTTGCTCTCAGCACTCCCACCACGCCGGTCTCACCGGTCGCCCTGAGCACTCCAGCCACACCGGTCACCGTAAGCACCCAGAACACCCCACGCACCTCAGGCAAGACCCTTAACGACCTCACCGTCAGGGACGGCCTGATCTACGGCCTGTGCCAGGCGCTGGCGCTCATCCCGGGCGTCTCCCGCTCCGGCGCCACCACCAGCGGCGGCCTGTTCATGGGCTACACCCGCGCGGCCGCCGCCCGCTACTGCTTCCTGCTCGCCATCCCGGCCGTCCTCGCCTCGGGGCTGTTCGAGTTGCAGGACGCCGGCAAGGGCGGCCAGGTCAGCTGGGGGCCCACGGCGCTGGCCACCCTGATCGCTTTCGGCGTGGGGTACGCGGTGATCGCCTGGTTCATGAAGTTCATCGAGACCAGGAGCTTCATGCCCTTCGTCCACTACCGGATCGCCCTCGGCCTGGTGATCATCGCCCTGGTGACCTTCGGGGTGATCAGCCCGCACGCCGCCGAATCGGCCGGGTGAGCCCTTCGGGTCGCGGCCGGCCTGCCCCGTGAGACCCGCGGGAATGCAGGTCGGGGGTATTCCGAGACCCTGCGATATGTGACATATTACTGAGGTGACCAAGTCGCTGACCTGCGATGTCGTGGTTGTGGGGGCCGGAATGGTGGGCGCTGCCTGCGCCTTCCACGCGGCCCGGGCCGGCCTGTCCGTGACGCTCGTCGACCGGGGCCCGGTGTCCGGCGGCACCACCGGCGCCGGCGAGGGCAACGTCCTCGTCTCCGACAAGGAACCCGGCCCCGAGCTCCGGCTCGCGCTGCTGTCCGCCCGGTTGTGGGCGGGGCTCGCCGAAGAGTTCGGCACGGCGGTCGAGTACGAGCGCAAGGGCGGCGTGGTCGTCGCCTCGTCGGCAAAGGGCCGCACGGCCCTGGAGAAGTTCGCCACCGCTCAGCGCGCCGCCGGTGTCGAGGCCGTCCCCGTCGGCGAGCAGCGGCTCAAGGAACTGGAACCGCACCTGGCGCCCGGCCTCCCGGGCGGCATGCACTATCCGCAGGACGCCCAGGTCATGCCGGCCCTCGCCGCCGCGCATCTCGTACGGGCCTCCCGCGCGCGGCTCGAGACCGGCCGGACCGTGACCGGTGTGCTGCGCGGCACCGACGGCGCCGTGCGCGGCGTACGGACCGACCGGGGCGACATCCACGCGCCTGCCGTCGTGAACGCCGCCGGGACCTGGGGCGGCGAGGTCGCCGCGCTGGCGGGGGTCCACCTGCCCGTCCTGCCCCGCCGCGGGTTCGTCCTGGTCACCGAGCCGCTGCCGCGCCTGGTACGGCACAAGGTCTACGCCGCCGACTACGTGGCCGACGTGGCCAGCGACTCGGCGGCGCTGCAGACGTCGCCGGTCGTCGAGGGCACGGCGGCCGGCCCGGTGCTGATCGGCGCGAGCCGCGAACGGGTCGGGTTCGACCGGTCCTTCTCGCTGCCGGTGGTGCGGGAGCTGGCGGCCGGCGCGGTGCGGCTGTTCCCGTTCCTCGGGCGGGTACGGGCCGTGCGGGGATACGCCGGTTTCCGCCCGTACCTCCCGGACCACCTGCCCGCCATCGGCCCCGATCCGCGCGTGCCGGGACTGCTGCACGCCTGCGGGCACGAGGGCGCGGGCATCGGGCTGTCGACGGGAACCGGGTATCTGCTCGCCCAGGTGCTCACCGGACGGACCCCGGAGCTGGACCTGGCGCCCTTCCGCCCGGACCGCTTCGAGGAGGAGGCCCCATGACGCCCTTCAAGAAGAACGCCCCAGGAAGCATGCGAGGGGAACGCCCGGCGGATCCGCTGGAGTTGACCGACGCCCGGCCCGGTCCCGCCTTCACGCTCACCTTCGACGGCCGTGAGATCGCCGCGTTGCCCGGGCAGACGCTCGCCGCCGCGCTGTGGGCGGCCGGTGTCACCTCCTGGCGCGCCACGCGGGGTGCCGGGCGGCCGCGCGGGGTGTTCTGCGGGATCGGCGTCTGCTTCGACTGCCTGGTGACCGTCGGCGACCGCCCCAACCAGCGCGCCTGCCTGGTCCCGGCGCGGCCGGGCGACGCGATCCGCACACAGGAAGGGACGGGGCACGGTGACTGAGCCTCCTCGCCTCGCCGTGATCGGCGCGGGCCCGGCAGGGCTCGCGGCGGCGCCGGCGGCGGCCGCCGCGGGCGTACAGGTGGTCCTGGTCGACTCCGCGCCCGACGCGGGCGGCCAGTTCTACCGGCAACCCGCGTCCGGGCTCGGCGCGCGCCGCCCACAGGCGGTGCACCACCACTGGCGCACCTGGCGGCGGCTGCGCGAGGGCCTCGACCGGCAGCTCGCCGCGGGTGCCGTGACCCATCTGCCGGACCATCACGTCTGGTACGTGGAAAGGCACTCCGGCGGTTTCACCGTCCACGCGCTGCTCGGGCCACTCCAGGAGGAGGGGGTGACGGTGGACGCCGACGCGGTCCTCCTTGCCACCGGCGGCTACGAGACGGTGCTGCCCTTCTCCGGCTGGACCCTCCCCGGCGTGGTCACCGCGGGCGGCGCCCAGGCCATGCTGAAGGGCGGGCTCGTACTGCCCGGGCGCACCGCCGTGGTCGCCGGGACCGGGCCGCTGCTGCTGCCCGTCGCGACCGGGCTGGCCGCGGCGGGCGCGCGGGTCGCCGCGCTGGTCGAGGCCACCGGCCCGAGCACCCTCCTGCGTCACTCCCGCGCGCTGTCCGCGCGGCCGGCCAAGCTCGCCGAGGGCGCCGGGTACGCGGCCCGGCTCCTGCGCCACCGGGTCCCCGTGCTGGCCCGCCACACGGTGGTCGAGGCGCACGGCGACCAGCGGCTGGAAGCCGTGACGGTCGCGGCCCTCGACGCCGGGGGCCGGATCCGGCCCGGCACCCGGCGCCGTATCGCGTGCGACACGCTCGCCGTCGGGCACGGCATGCTGCCGCACACCGACCTCGCCGCCGCCCTGGGCTGCCGCCTCGACGGGGTCTCCGTGCACGCGGACGACGAGCAGCGCACCGACGTGCCCGGCGTGTGGGCGGCGGGCGAGGCCACCGGCGTCGGCGGCGCCGACCTCGCGCTCGCCGAGGGACACATCGCCGGACGCTCGGCCGCCGCGCGGCTGACCGGCGGGCGGCCCGACGCACGGACATGGGCCGCGGCGGCGCGGAGCCGGGCGGCGCTGCGCGCGTTCTCCGCCGCGCTCGACGCGGTGTACGCGACGCCCGCGCACTGGGCCGAGCAAGTCACCGACGACACCCTGGTCTGTCGCTGCGAGGAGGTCCCGGCGTCCGCCGTGCGGGCAGCGGTCGGCGAGCTCGGCGCCGGGGACGTGCGGACCGTGAAGCTGCTCACCCGTGCCGGAATGGGCTGGTGCCAGGGCCGGATGTGCGAGCCCGCCGTCGCCGCGCTCACCGGCTGCCCCCGGACCCCGGCCCGCACGCCGTTCGCCCGGCCGGTACCCCTCGGGGTGCTCGCCGGGCAGGTCCCCGCGCCACCGACCGCACCACCGCCCCTCGACCCTCCGGACGGGAAGGACCCTCATGACGACTGACCGGCACCGCCCCTGGCGTGGCGTCCTCGTCGCCACCGCGCTCCCGCTCACCGCGGATCTGTCCGTCGATCACGACGCGTTCGCCGAGCACTGCGCCTGGCTCGTGGCGAACGGCTGCGACGGCGTGGTACCGAACGGCTCGCTCGGCGAGTACCAGGTGCTCACCTCCGAGGAGCGCGCCAGGGTCGTGGAGACGGCGGTCGCCGCGGTCGGCGGCGAGCGGGTGATGCCCGGGGTCGCCGCCTACGGCGCGGTGGAGGCCCGGCGCTGGGCCGAGCAGGCGGGCGAGGCGGGCTGCGGCGCGGTGATGCTGCTGCCGCCCAACGCCTACCGCGCCGACGAGCGTTCGGTCCTCGCCCACTACGCCGAGGTGGCCCGGGCGGGCCTGCCGGTGGTGGCGTACAACAACCCGATCGACACCAAGGTCGACCTCGTGCCGGAGCTGCTCGCGAGGCTGCACGGGGAGGGACACGTGCAGGGCGTCAAGGAGTTCTCCGGTGACGTCCGGCGCGCCTACCGCATCGCCGAACTCGCCCCGGAGCTCGACCTGCTGATCGGCGCCGACGACGTCGCCCTGGAGCTGGCGATCGCGGGCGCCAAGGGCTGGGTGGCCGGGTACCCGAACGCGCTGCCGAAGGCGTCGGTCCAGCTGTACCGGGCCGCGGTGGCCGGTGACCTGGAGACCGCGCTGCCGCTGTACCGGCAGCTGCATCCGCTGCTGCGCTGGGACTCGCGCGTGGAGTTCGTGCAGGCCATCAAGTTGTCGATGGACATCGCCGGGCGGTACGGCGGCCCGTGCCGGCCCCCGCGTGTGCCGCTGTCGCCGGAGCAGGAGGCGGCGGTGCGGGCGGCGACGGAGAAAGCCCTCGCCGCGGGGCTCGGATAAGGAGACCGGCCATGCGCAGCACACTCGTCCTGCACGCCGTCGACTCGCACACCGAGGGCATGCCCACCCGCGTGATCACCGGCGGGATCGGCACCATCCCCGGCGCGACGATGAACGAGCGGCGGCTGTACTTCCGGGAACACCGCGACGACGTCAAGCAGTTGCTGATGAACGAGCCGCGCGGTCACGCCGCGATGAGCGGCGCGATCCTCCAGCCGCCCACCCGCCCCGACTGCGACTGGGGTGTCGTCTTCATCGAGGTCTCCGGCTATCTGCCGATGTGCGGGCACGGCACGATCGGCGTGGCGACCGTGCTCGTGGAGACCGGCATGGTCGAGGTCACCGAGCCGGTCACCACCATCCGCCTGGACACCCCCGCCGGTCTCGTGGTCGCCGAGGTCGCCGTCGAGGGCGGCGCGGCCAGGAACGTCACCCTGCGCAACGTGCCGTCCTTCGCCGTGGGCCTCGACCGCAAGGCCACGCTCGCCGACGGGCGCACGGTGACGTACGACCTCGCCTACGGCGGGAACTTCTACGCCGTCCTGCCGCTCGCGGAGTTCGGCCTGCCGTTCGAGCGGGACCGCAAGGACGACATCCTGAAGGCGGGCCTGGCGCTGATGGAGGCCGTCAACGCCGAGGAGGAGCCGGTCCATCCCGAGGACCCGTCGATCCACGGCCTGCACCATGTCCACCTGCTCGCCCCGGACGCCACCGCCCGCCACTCGCGTCACGCGATGGCGATCCATCCCGGCTGGTTCGACCGCTCGCCCTGCGGTACGGGCACCAGCGCGCGCATGGCGCAACTGCACGCGCGTGGGGAACTGCCCCTGCGCACCGAGTTCGTCAACGAGTCCTTCATCGGCACCCACTTCACGGGCCGTCTGCTCGGCACGACGGAGGTGGCCGGGCTCCCCGCGGTGCTGCCGAGCTTCACCGGGCGGGCCTGGATCACGGGCACGGCCCAGTACCTGCTGGATCCCGAGGACCCGTTCCCGGCCGGATTCGTGCTGTGAGGGACCATGGCAGGCACCACGTCGTACGGAATCCGAGGAGCCACCCCATGACGGCGCCGCCCCCCAGCCTCCCCGTGCTCGGCGGCAGGAGGAGCAGCTACCGCGAGCGGGTCGCCGACGCCCTGCGGGCCGCGCTCGTCGCCGGTGAGCTGCGCACCGGGGAGGTCTACTCGGCGCCCACGCTCGCCGCCCGCTTCGGGGTCTCCGCGACGCCGGTGCGCGAGGCGATGCTGGACCTGGCCAAGGAGGGCCTGGTCGACACGGTCCCCAACAAGGGCTTCCGGGTCACGGCCGTCTCGGAGAAGCAGCTCGACGAGTACACGCACGTGCGCGCGCTGATCGAGATCCCCACGACGGCCCAACTGGCCCGCACCGCGGACCCGGCGGCGCTGGCGGCGCTGCGACCGGTGGCCGAGGAGATCGTCACCGCCGCCGCGGCCGGCGACCTGATCGCCTACGTCGAGGCCGATCTGCGCTTCCATCTGGGCCTGCTGGCCCTCGCGGGCAACGAGCACCTCGTGGAGGTGGTCCGCGACCTGCGCCGCCGCGCCCGTCTCTACGGCCTGACCGCGCTCGCCGAACAGGGCCGCCTCCAGGCGTCGGCCGAGGAGCACCTGGAACTCCTCGACGCCCTCCTCGCCCGCGACGAACGGTCCGTCCACGCCGTCATGACCCGCCATCTGAGCCACGTCCGGGGCCTGTGGGCAGCCCCGGACCCGGCGACATCCGGGTGAAGGGCGTCACATTGCGGCGTAGTACGGAATCCGTCATCTCATCAAGGCTCACCCGGAGAGGGCAAGGTCACAGCCCTGCCCTCTGCTGCTCCTTTGTTCACCTGGCCTAGCATCCGAGCATGACGGTCCTGCCCGACGACGGGCTTTCCCTGGCCGCCGAGTTCTCCGACGCGACCCGTGAGCAGTGGCAGCGCCTTGTGGCGGGCGTACTGCGCAAGTCGGGCAAGGACGTCGAGGGCGCGGCCGCCGAGGACGCCCTGGCCACCACGCTGGAGGACGGACTCCGTGTCCGCCCCCTGTACACCGCCCACGACGCCGCGCCCGAGCCCGGCTTCCCCGGTTTCGCGCCCTTTGTGCGCAGCGCCCGGGCCGAGGGGAACACTCTCGGCGGCTGGGACGTGCGCCAGCGGCACGCGACCGTCGACGGCGGCGCGGTGCTGGCCGACCTGGAGAACGGCGTCACCTCCCTCTGGCTGGTCGCCGGCGACGCCGGCCTCCCGGTGTCCGCGCTCGGCCAGGTCCTCGACGGCGTCTACCTCGACCTGGCGCCCGTCGTCCTCGACGCCGGGCGCGATGTGGAGGACGCGGCGCGGGAATTGCTGCGGCTGTACGAGGAGCGGGGCGTCGCCCCCGAGGCGGCGCGCGGCAACCTGGGCGCCGACCCGCTGGGGTTCGAGGCCCGTACGGGCCGGACGTACGACTTCCCGGTCGTGGCCGGGCTCGCGCGGCGCTGCGCCGAGGAGTACCCGGGACTGCGGGCGCTGACCGTGGACGCGCTGCCGTACCACGAGGCCGGCGGCTCGGCCGCGCAGGAGCTGGGGTGCTCGCTGGCGACCGGTGTCGCCTATCTGCGGGCGCTGACCGAGGCGGGCCTGAGCGTCGAGCAGGCCTGTGGACAGCTGGAGTTCCGGTACGCGGCCACCGCCGACCAGTTCCTGACGATCGCCAAACTGCGCGCGGCGCGCAGGTTGTGGGCGCGGGTCGCCGAGGTCTGCGGGGGCCCGGGCGCCCAGGTGCAGCACGTCGTGACCTCGCCGGTGATGATGACGCGCCGCGACCCGTGGGTGAACATGCTGCGCACCACGGTGGCCACGCTGGCGGCCGGCGTCGCGGGCGCCGACGCCGTGACCGTACTGCCGTTCGACCACGCGCTCGGCCTGCCGGACGCGTTCGCGCGCCGTATCGCCCGCAACACCTCCACGATCCTGATCGAGGAGTCGCATCTGTCCCGGGTGATCGACCCGGCGGGCGGTTCCTGGTATGTGGAGCGGCTCACCGACGAACTCGCCCACGCGGGCTGGGAGTTCTTCCGCGGCATCGAGCGCGAGGGCGGCCAGGCCGCCGCCCTGCGGTCCGGGACCGTCCGGGAGCGGCTGGCCGAGACCTGGGCGGCCCGGAGCGCGAAGCTCGCCAAGCGGCGTGAACCCGTCACCGGCGTCAGCGAGTTCCCGCACCTGGCCGAGAGGCCCGTCGTGCGCGAGCCGGCCCCCGAGCCGCCCACCGGCGGCCTCCCCCGCGTGCGCCGCGACGACGCGTACGAGGCACTGCGCGCCCGTTCCGACGCCCACCTCGCCGCGACCGGCTCCCGCCCCCGGATCTACCTGGCCACCCTCGGCCCGGCCGCCGCCCACAGCGCGCGCGCCGCCTTCGCCGCGAACCTCTTCCAGGCGGGCGGCATCGAGCCCGTCAGCGAGGGCACCTTCGAGGAGAGCGGGGCGAGCGAGGCCTGCCTCTGCTCCAGCGACGAGCTGTACGCGGAGCAGGCCGAGGCCCGCGCCCAGGAGCTGACGGCGGCGGGCGCCGCGCAGGTGTCCCTCGCGGGACGGCCGGGGCAGTACGCGGGTGTCGGCAGTTACGTCTTCGCGGGCTGCGACGCGATCGCCGTGCTCTCCGCGACCCTCGACCGGATGGGAGTGTCCTGATGTCCTTCCCCGACTTCTCCGGGATCGAGCTGGGGACCCCGGCCACCGACGGCGCGGCCGACGAGTGGCGCACGGCGGTGAAGAAGGCGGCGGGCGGTGACGACCTGCTCTGGGAGACCCCGGAGGGCATCGCGGTCAAGCCGCTCTACACCGGGCAGGACCTGGAGGGCCTGGACTTCCTGGACACCTACCCGGGCATCGCGCCCTACCTGCGCGGCCCGTACCCGACGATGTACGTCAACCAGCCCTGGACCATCCGCCAGTACGCGGGCTTCTCCACCGCCGAGGAGTCCAACGCGTTCTACCGGCGCAACCTGGCGGCCGGTCAGAAGGGCCTGTCCGTCGCCTTCGACCTGCCCACGCACCGCGGCTACGACAGCGACCACCCGCGCGTGACCGGTGACGTCGGCATGGCGGGCGTGGCCATCGACTCGATCTACGACATGCGCCAGCTCTTCGACGGCATCCCGCTGGACCGGATGACGGTGTCGATGACGATGAACGGCGCCGTGCTGCCGGTGCTGGCGCTGTACATCGTGGCGGCCGAGGAGCAGGGCGTGCCGCCGGAAAAGCTCGCGGGGACCATCCAGAACGACATCCTCAAGGAGTTCATGGTCCGCAACACCTACATCTATCCGCCGAAGCCGTCGATGCGGATCATCTCCGACATCTTCGCCTTCACCTCGCAGCGGATGCCCCGCTACAACTCCATCTCCATCTCCGGCTACCACATCCAGGAGGCGGGCGCGACGGCCGACCTGGAGCTCGCGTACACCCTCGCGGACGGCGTGGAGTACATCCGTGCGGGCCGGGAGGCGGGCCTGGACGTGGACGCGTTCGCGCCGCGGCTGTCGTTCTTCTGGGCGATCGGCATGAACTTCTTCATGGAGATCGCCAAGATGCGCGCGGCCCGCCTGTTGTGGGCGAAGCTGGTGCGGCAGTTCGACCCGCAGAACGCCAAGTCCCTCTCCCTGCGCACGCATTCGCAGACCTCCGGCTGGTCGCTGACCGCCCAGGACGTGTTCAACAACGTCACGCGTACGTGCGTGGAGGCGATGGCCGCCACGCAGGGCCACACCCAGTCGCTGCACACCAACGCGCTCGACGAGGCCCTCGCGCTGCCCACCGACTTCTCGGCGCGGATCGCCCGCAACACGCAGCTGCTCATCCAGCAGGAGTCCGGCACCACCCGCGTGATCGACCCGTGGGGCGGCAGCGCCTACGTCGAGAAACTGACGTACGACCTCGCGCGCCGCGCCTGGCAGCACATCCAGGAGGTCGAGCAGGCGGGCGGCATGGCGCAGGCCATCGACGCCGGCATCCCGAAGCTGCGCGTGGAGGAGGCCGCGGCACGCACGCAGGCCCGCATCGACTCCGGCCGGCAGCCGGTGATCGGCGTGAACAAGTACCGGGTCGAGACCGACGAGCAGATCGAGGTGCTCAAGGTCGACAACTCCTCGGTGCGCGCCCAGCAGATCGAGAAGCTGCGCCGGCTGCGCGCGGAGCGTGACGAGACCGCCTGCCGGGACGCGCTGGACGCGCTCACCCGCGCGGCCGGCGGCGACGGCAACCTGCTGGAGCTGGCGGTGCACGCGGCCCGCGCCAAGGCGACCGTCGGCGAGATCTCGGACGCCCTGGAGAAGGTGTACGGGCGGCACGCGAGCCAGATCCGTACGATCTCCGGGGTGTACCGCAACGAAGCAGGCGAGTCCCCCTCCGTCGACCGTACCCGCGTCCTCGTGGACGGGTTCGAGGAGGCCGAGGGCCGCCGCCCGCGCATCCTGGTCGCCAAGATGGGCCAGGACGGCCACGACCGCGGCCAGAAGGTGATCGCGACCGCCTTCGCCGACCTCGGTTTCGACGTGGACGTCGGCCCGCTGTTCCAGACGCCCGCCGAGGTCGCCCGCCAGGCCGTGGAGGCCGACGTGCACATCGTCGGGGTGTCCTCGCTGGCCGCCGGCCACCTCACCCTCGTACCGGCGCTGCGCGAGCAGCTCGCCGAGGAGGGCCGCGAGGACATCATGATCGTGGTCGGCGGGGTGATCCCGCCGCAGGACGTGCCGACCCTGCTGGAGATGGGTGCGGCGGCCGTCTTCCCGCCCGGGACGGTGATCCCGGACGCGGCCCACGACCTGGTGCGGCGGCTGGCGGCCGGCCTCGGGCACGAGCTGTGATCGACGTCGACGCGTATGTGAAGGGCGTGCTCGACGGGAAGCGGGCGATCGTGGCACGCGCAATCACGCTCGTCGAGTCCACCCGGCCGCAGCACCGGGCGTCGGCCCAGCAGTTGCTGACCGAGCTGCTGCCGTACAGCGGGAAGGCGCGGCGGATCGGCGTCAGCGGGGTGCCGGGAGTCGGCAAGTCGACGTTCATCGACGCGTTCGGCACCATGCTGACCGGTCTCGGCCACCGGGTCGCCGTGCTCGCCGTCGACCCGTCGTCGACCCGGACCGGCGGCTCGATCCTGGGCGACAAGACGCGGATGGAGCGGCTGGCCGTGGACCCCGCGGCCTTCGTCCGCCCCTCCCCCACGGCCGGCACCCTCGGGGGCGTCGCCAAGGCGACCCGCGAGTCGATCGTGGTGATGGAGGCGGCGGGCCACGACGTGGTCCTCGTCGAGACGGTCGGCGTGGGCCAGTCCGAGACCGCCGTCGCCGACATGGTCGACTCGTTCCTGCTGCTCACTCTCGCCCGCACCGGCGACCAGCTGCAGGGCATCAAGAAGGGTGTCCTGGAGCTGGCCGACGTGCTCGCCGTCAACAAGGCGGACGGCCCGCACGAGCGCGACGCCCGGGCGGCCGCCCGTGAACTGTCGGGCGCGCTGCGGCTGATGCACGGCGGGGACGCCTTCTGGACGCCGCCGGTGCTGCACTGCAGCGCCCGCGAGTCGACCGGTCTGGACACCGTCTGGGAGCGCCTCGAACAGCATCGCTCGCTGCTCGACTCCACCGGCCGGCTCGCCGCCAAACGCCGTGACCAGCAGGTCGACTGGACCTGGACGATGGTCCGCGACGATCTGCTGGGCCGCCTGCACGCCCACCCGGCCGTGCGCGCCCTCGCGCCGGACCTGGAGCGTCAGGTCCGGGACGGCGAGGTGACGGCGACGCTGGCGGCGGAACGGATCCTGCGGGCGTTCGAGGGCGGCACGGGGGACCCGGTCACTCCTGCGTGAGCACGGGCCCGTACCCCCTCAGCTCTCGTCAGCTCTCGTCGGGCTTCTCGGCCTCGTCCTCCGGGGCCAGCCGCAGCGAGATGCTGTTGATGCAGTACCGCTGGTCCGTCGGTGTGGGATAGCCCTCACCGTCGAACACGTGCCCGAGGTGCGATCCGCAGCGCGCGCACAGCACCTCGGTGCGCAGCATGCCGTGCGAGCGGTCCTGCACCAGCTCCACCGCGTCGCTGTCCTTGGGGTCGTAGAAGGACGGCCAGCCACAGTGCGACTCGAACTTGGTGTTCGAGGTGAACAGCTCGGCACCGCAGGCGCGGCACGAGTACACGCCCTTGGTCTTGGTGTCGGTGTACTCACCGGTGAACGCGGGTTCCGTCGCGGCCTGGCGCAGCACGGCGTACTCGGCCGGCGTCAGTTCCACGCGCCACTGCTCGTCCGGCTTCTCGACGTCGTACGACATGGGTGTCAGCCCCTCACTTCGGCAGGCGGTCCAAGATGCGCGGTCCGAGGTCGGTGACGTCGCCCGCGCCCATGGTGAGAACCAGATCGCCCGGCCCGGACATTCCCGCCACCACCTCGGGCACCTCGCCCTTGTCGTGCACGGGCGTCACGTCCGCGCCCGCGGCCCGGGCCGCCTCGATGATCAGCTCGCTGGTGACGCCCGGGATCGGGTCCTCACGGGCCGGGTAGATGTCCAGCACCACGGAGGCGTCCGCGAGGGCCAGGGCCTGGCCCATCTCCTTGCCCAGCTCCTGCGTCCGCGAGAACAGGTGCGGCTGGAAGACCACCAGGATGCGCGCGTCGCCGGCGGCCGCCCGCATCGCCTCCAGGTCCGCGGTCATCTCGGTCGGGTGGTGGGCGTAGGAGTCGATCACCTGCACCCCGGCCGCCTCGCCCTTGAGCTGCAGCCGCCGCTTCACCCCGGTGTACGCGGCCAGCGCCGGCGCCAGCTCCGCCGCCGGGATGCCGAGGGCCACGCCGGCCACGAGGGCGGCGACCGCGTTGTGCGCGTAGTGCCGGCCGGGGACGGAGACCGCGAAGGTGAGCTCACGGCCGTCCAGCAGGACGGTGACCTCGCTCTTCAGCCCCTGCGGCAGGACCGACAGCACCCGCACGTCGGCGTCGTCCGCCGAGCCGTACGTCACGACCTTGACGCCCGAGGCCGCGACCCGCCGCGTCAGCTCCCGCGCGCCCTCCTGGTCGGCCGAGATCACCAGCGTGCCGCCGGGCACGATCCGCCCGGCGAAGGTCTCGAAGGACTCGTAGATCTCGTCCATCGACGCGTAGTTGGCGTGGTGGTCGAGCTCGACGTTGAGCACGATCGCCACCTCGGGAGCGTACTTGTGGAAGCTGCGGTCGCTCTCGTCCGCCTCGGCCACGAAGATGTCGCCGTCGCCGTGCAGCGCGTTGGATCCGGGCGCGTCCAGGTCACCGCCGATCGCGTACGACGGCCGCAGCCCGAGCGCGGACAGCGACACGGCCAGCATCGAGGTGGTCGTGGTCTTGCCGTGCGTTCCGGCGACGGCGATCGGCCGCAGCCCGTCCATCAGGGCGGCCAGCGCGTCGGACCGGTGCACCACCGGGACGCCCAGCTCGGCCGCGCGGGCCAGCTCCGGGTTGTCGGACCGGATCGCCGAGGACACCACGACACAGCTGGCGTCGTCCGCGAGGTGCTCCGCCGCGTGCCCGATGTGCACGGTGGCGCCCAGGGCCCGCAGCGCCTCCGCGGTCGCCGACTCCTTGGCGTCACTGCCGGCGACCTTGGCCCCCCGCTGCGCCAGGATCTTCGCGATACCGGACATCCCGGCCCCACCGATGCCGATGAAGTGCGGTCGGTCCATGGCGGTAGGAAGGCCGGGTGCCATGCGTGTTCTCCCCAAGATCCGTTACGACGAGCAGCGCGCCACCGGTGAGGGAGCGCGGCCCCAGCCTATTCCGTAGGGCGCGGGGCGCCCTGTAAGGGGGCGGAGTCGTCGCGTCACCGCCCTCCACACCTAGGCCTTGCTGTGCGAGAACAGCTTCAGCACCGGTACCCCCACCTTGTGCCGGGCCCGAGAAGCCCAGTCCCGATGGAAGAACTCCTCCACGTAGTGGGGATCCGTCAGCACGATCACCTCGTCGGCCCCCACCTCCTCGACCACGCCCTTCAGCGCGTCCAGCGGATGGTCCTCGATCAGCCGGCCCTCCGCCGCGCTGCCGGAGGCCCGCAGGGCCTGCAGGGACACGTCCAGCGCCCGCTGCCCCTCACTCCTGGCCGCCTCCCCCTCCGGCGTCTCCCCCTCCCGCGCCGCTTCGTCGAGCTCCCCCAGCGCGAGGTCGTCGATGGCCCGCAGCAGCCGGTCCGCCTGCTCACCACGCGGCTGGAGCAGCACATGGAAGGCGACCGGCTCGTCCCCGTGCAAGGTGGTGACGAACTCCACGTCGGCGGACGTGAGGGCCTTCTCGATCATCAAAACGCTTGTGAACACCAGGCGCCCCTTCTCCTCCGAGGGCCGGTCGGCCCTCCGTCCTCCGTCGGCCGTGCGGCCCTGCGGAAACCATCCTGCCCCGTGATCGCACGGGTAGTGCGCGTCTTAGTGTGCCCGTCGCGAGCCAAGCGGAACGTCATGTTCCGCCGGTCTCATGACCGACGGTAACGGGTGAACAGAAAACCGGCCTCTTCCAGCAGGGACGCCAGTTCGAACCGCTGCGGGACAGTCACCGCCGGACCCCCGGCGATCCGCTGCGCGCCCCCGGCCGAGAGCATCGGGGAGACGGTCAGGCACAGCTCGTCCAGCACCCCGGCCGCCACCAGCTGCCCCAGCAGCCGTGGCCCGCCCTCGGTGAGCAGCCGGGTGTGACCGAGCCCGGCGAGCGCCCGTACGGCCCGTGCGGGCTCCACGCCGACGCCGTCGCCGGCGACCACCACCCGCGCGCCGGCCTTCTCGGCCGCGGCCACCCGCTCCGGGGCCGCCGCCGCGCCCGTGAGGATCAGCGTGGGCACCACGGGCGCGGTGAACAGCGGCAGCGAGAAGTCCAGGTCCAGGCCGGCGCTGACCACCGCGATCGCGGGCACGGGCTCCTGTCCGGCCGCCTCGCGCGCCGCCGTGAACTCCGCACGCACGCGTGCCGGGCGGTATCCCTCCTGGCGGACCGTCTGGGCACCGACCATCACGACGTCCGCGAGCGCCCGCAGGGTGCCGAAGATCCGCATGTCGGTGGCGTTGGAGATGGGCTGCGACCTGCCGTCGTGCTGCGCGGCCCCGTCGAGCGTGGAGACCATGTTGGCCCGCAGCCAGGCAACCGGCTCCCCCGCCGGCGGCGCGGGGTAGGCGTACGCCTCCGCCAGCTCCGCGAGATCCCACTCGCGGTCGGCCGGGTCCACTGTCGTGTCGGTCACAGGAAAGAGGCGTCGCATGCCGAGAAGTGTTCCACGCGGGCGGCGATCCATCCGGGCCCCCCGGGGGCCCCGCGCGTGGGGCCGGGCCGGAACCGCCCCCGCCCCACCCTTTAGCATGGGTAAGCGTGTCCTCCTCCACCGCAGCCGGCCGAAGCCCCATAGCCGCCGAAGCCGCCACTCTCTCCCTCTGCACGCGGGAGCCGCACGTCCCCGCGGACCGCCTGGTGGCCGAGATGGTGCCCCCGCCCCGCTTCGACTCGGTGCGCTTCAGCACGTACATCCCGGACCCCGACCAGCCCAGCCAGACCGAGGCGGTAGGGGTCCTGGAGGGTTTCGCGGCCGGCCTCGGCGCGGCCCCCGGCAGCGACAGGCGGGGATTCTTCGGCTTCGGCAGGGCCAAGGCGCCGAAGGCCCCCGCCGGGCCCCGGGGCGTCTACCTCGACGGCGGTTACGGGGTGGGCAAGACCCACCTCCTCGCCTCCCTGTGGCACGCGACCCCCGCCGAACCCGCCCACAAGGCGTTCGGCACGTTCGTGGAGCTGACCAACCTGGTCGGCGCCCTCGGCTTCCAGCAGACCGTCCAGACGCTCTCCGGCCACCGCCTCCTGTGCATCGACGAGTTCGAGCTGGACGACCCCGGCGACACCGTCCTGGTCTCCACCCTGCTCGGCAAGCTGGTCGACGCGGGCGTCGCGCTCGCCGCCACCTCGAACACCCTGCCGGGCAAGCTCGGCGAGGGCCGGTTCGCGGCGGCCGACTTCCTGCGCGAGATCCAGGGCCTGTCGGCCCACTTCCGCGCCCTGCGCATCGACGGCGAGGACTACCGCCACCGCGGCCTGCCGAAGGCCCCGGCGCCGTTCACCGACGAGCAGGTGACACGAGTGGCGCAGGCCACCGAGGGCGCCTCGCTCGACGCGTTCCCGCGGTTGCTCGACCACCTCGCCCGCGTCCACCCCAGCCGGTACGGCGCGTTGACGGACGGCCTCAGGGCGGTCTGCCTGACCGACGTGCGGCCCGTTCCCGACCAGTCGACGGCGCTGCGGCTCGTGGTGCTCGCGGACCGGCTCTACGACCGTGAAGTTCCCGTCCTGGCCTCGGGGTTGCCCTTCGACCAGCTGTTCAGCGAGGAGATGCTGAGGGGCGGCTACCGCAAGAAGTACTTCCGGGCCATCTCGCGGCTCACCGCGCTGGCCCGGGACGCCCAGCGCCTGACAGCGGGCCTCTGACGCCACGCCGTCGCCGGTGTCAGAGGGACGGATCACGCCAGCTCAACCTCACTTTTGAGGCTCTCTTCGGCTCGAAACGCCAAGTTAACCCTGCAAGCAACTTTGCAGGGTTAATGTCTTTCTTGACCAGCTGTTGACCAACCGTTGGTGCAGGCTAGAGGTGTGACCGAACCCGAGGGAGGCCCGATGTTCCGAATACGCGAGTGGGCCGAATCCGACGCGGTCGCGCCCAGCGCCGCGTACGACCACGTGTCGAGACCCTCGACCGCCCCCTCCCCGACCGCGTTCCAGGTCTTCGGCCGCTGAGACCGGTCGCCGAGGCCGGCCGCCTGGAGCAGAAGCGGTCCCCCACGTCACCCTGTCATGCACGTCCGACGCGCCCCCACTGCGCGCCAGGAGGAATCAGCACGTCATGCAGCCCCTCATCGACAACGCCCGCACGTTCGGACAGCGCCCTGAGGAGTTCGCTCCGCTGGCTCAGGGCCAGTCCCCTGAAGTCCTGTTCATCACCTGCTCCGACTCCAGGGTCGTTCCTGCCCTGATCACCGGCGCCCGCCCCGGCCAGCTGTTCGAGCTGCGCACCGCGGGCAACATCGTTCCCCCGTACACCTCCGGCCGCCCCAGCGGGGAGGCGGCCACCATCGAGTACGCCGTGGAGGTGCTCGGCGTCCGGGACGTCGTGGTCTGCGGCCACTCGCACTGCGGTGCCGTCGGCGCGCTGGTGCGCGGCGACGACCTCGACGCCGTGCCGGCCGTGCGGGACTGGCTGGCGCACGCCGCCGACCAGCCCGAGGCCGCCGACCCGACCGACCCGACGGTCGCCGAGGCCGTGCAGAACCACGTCCTGGCCCAGCTGTTGCGGCTGCGCTCGTACCCGTGCGTCGAGCAGCGGCTGGCGGACGGCCGGCTGCGGCTGCGCGGCTGGTACTACGAGGTGCACACCGGCGCCGTCCGCGAACACCACGCCGGCAACGACGCGTTCGAGGCCCTGTGAGGCCCGCAATGACCAAGTACCCCTACTTAAGGCAGGACTTCGCAGCCTCCGTCGTCGTCTTCCTCGTCGCCGTGCCGCTGTGCGTCGGTGTGGCCGTCGCCTCCGGTGTCCCGGCCGAACTCGGCCTGATCACCGGCATCGTCGGCGGCATCGTCACCGGTCTGCTGCCGGGCAGCAGCCTCCAGGTGTCCGGCCCGGCGGCGGGCATGACCGTGCTGGTCTACGAGGCGGTCACCGAGTTCGGGCTGCCCGTGCTCGGGGCGCTCGTGCTCGCGGCCGGTCTGCTGCAGCTCGTGATGGGCGCCCTGAAGCTGGGGCGCTGGTTCCGGGCCATCTCGGTCTCGGTCGTGGAGGGCATGCTGGCCGGCATCGGCCTGGTGATCATCGCCGGCCAGCTGTACGCGGCGGCCGGCATGAAGGCCCCCACGTCCGGCATCGAGAAGATCGCCGGTCTGCCCGAGGCCGTCGTGCTGGCCGTGGGCAGCACCACGGCGCTGGCCTCCGTGGCGATGGGAGCGGCGACGATCGCCGTCATGGTGTCGTGGAAGCGGCTGCCGGAGAAGGTGCGCGCGGTGCCCGGTGCCCTCGCCGCGGTCGCCCTGGCCACGCTCGCCACCCTCGCCTTCGACCCCCCGGTCTCCACCGTCGAGGTGAACGGCCTGATCGACTCGATCCAGCCGCCCGGCGCGGGCGCCTTCGCCGAGCTGGCGAGCCCGGCCGTCATCGGCACCGTCCTGGCCTTCACGCTGATCGCCTCAGCGGAGAGCCTGTTCAGCGCGGCGGCCGTGGACCGGCTGCACGACGGTCCCCGCACCCGCTACGACAAGGAACTGATGGCCCAGGGCGCGGGCAACGCGGTCTGCGGCGTGCTCGGCGCCCTTCCGATGACCGCGGTCATCGTGCGCAGCTCGGCCAATGTCCAGGCGGGCGCCCGGACCAAGGCCTCGCGAGTGCTGCACGGCCTCTGGCTGCTGCTGTTCGCCGCCCTGCTGCCGTCCGCGCTGGCGCTGATCCCGCTGCCCGCGCTCGCGGGCATCCTGGTCCACGCCGGCTGGAAGCTGATCCCCTTCCGACAGCTCGTGACGATGTGGCGCGACCATCGGGGTGAGGCGCTGATCCTCGTCGTCACGGCGGCCGCCATCGTCGGCGTGAACATGTTCGAGGGCGTCCTGATCGGCCTCGCCCTGTCGGTCGCCAAGACCGCCTGGGAGGCCTCGCACCTGAAGCTGGAGGTCATAGACAAGGGTGCCGGACCGATCCAGGCCCACCTGTCGGGCAACGCGACCTTCCTGCGGCTGCCCAAGATCCTCGACAGTCTGGAGGCATTGCCGCAGGACCGGCCCATCGAGCTCGACCTGTCCGGTCTCCACCACCTGGACCACGCGTGCCGTACGGCGCTGGAGAGCTGGGCCGAGCGGCACAGCGCGTCGGGCACCGACCCGGTGAAGGTGACCATACCCTGACCGATCCCGCGACCCGGTGTCCGGTACGGAGCCCCCATGGCCCCGGACCGGACACCGGGCATATCGTTGCAGGAACGGATGTCACGGGCCTCTGGCGAGGAGGTCGTCCATGCTCGAAGAAATCCTGGTGGCCGCCGCCGCGGTCGGTTCCGCCGGTGTGGTGTACCTCGGGGCGGCGGCGCGGGTCGTCAAACAGTACGAGCGCGGTGTGGTACTGCGGCTCGGCCGGCTCAGGGACCAGGTGCGGGCGCCCGGATTCACGCTGATCATCCCGTTCGTGGACCGGCTGCACAAGGTCAACATGCAGATCGTCACGATGCCGGTGCCGGCCCAGGAGGGCATCACCCGGGACAATGTGACCGTGCGCGTGGACGCCGTCGTGTACTTCAAGGTGGTCGACGCGGCGAGCGCGCTGATCAAGGTCGAGGACTACAAGTTCGCGGTCTCCCAGATGGCCCAGACCTCGCTGCGCTCGATCATCGGCAAGAGCGAGCTGGACGACCTGCTGTCCGACCGCGAGAAGCTCAACCAGGGGCTCGAGCTGATGATCGACAGCCCGGCCGTCGGCTGGGGCGTACAGGTCGACCGGGTCGAGATCAAGGACGTGTCGCTGCCGGAGACGATGAAGCGCTCCATGGCCCGCCAGGCCGAGGCCGACCGCGAGCGCCGTGCCCGAGTCATCAACGCCGACGCCGAGTACCAGGCGTCGAAGAAGCTCGCCGAGGCGGCCCAGCAGATGGAGGACACCCCGACCGCGCTCCAGTTGCGGCTGCTCCAGACGATCGTGGCGGTCGCCGCCGAGAAGAACTCGACGCTGGTGCTGCCCTTCCCGGTGGAGCTGCTCCGCTTCCTGGAGAGGTCGCCCCATGCGGTGGCCCACCCCCAGGGGCAGAGCAGACCGGACCTCGCGCGGCCCGACGAGACCGCGAGCCTCACCCAAGAGCCCGGCTCCTCTCCCGATCCCGACGCCACTGAGCCGCCGCGCCCCACCCCGGGCCTCGGCGACGCTCCGTGACGGATGCTACGCGCGTGGTTCCAGCGACCGCCGGTAGCTGATAGACACGGCGGGGTCACTGTCCTGTCCGCCAGCAGGAAGGTTTCCCCATGTCCGTGACACGTCGTCATGCCCTCGCCCGCGGCGGTGCCCTGGGAGTGGGCATCGCCTTTTCCGGCGCCCTGTCCGAGCTCTTCGCCGGTACGGCCGCCGCCCAGCAGCTCGGCCACAGCGGCTACGGCCCCCTCGTACCCGACCCGAAAGGCCTGCTCGACCTGCCGGAAGGATTCCGTTACCGGGTGCTCTCCCGTGAGGGCGACCCGCTGCTCTCCGGCGAGGGCCGCGTCCCCTCCAACCAGGACGGCATGACCGCCCTCGCCGGCCGCCACGGCCGTGTCCATCTCGTCCGCAACCACGAGAACCGCGTCACGTCGAGGGGCCCCGTACCGGTGATCGAGGGCCTCACCTACGACCCGGCGGCCAAAGGCGGCTGCACGGCGCTGACGCTGGAGCCCGACGGCCGGGTCAGCTCCGAGCGCGTGGCCATCGCCGGAACGGCCGTCAACTGCGCAGGCGGCCCCACCCCTTGGCGTACCTGGCTGACCTGCGAGGAGACCGAGGACCGAGCCGGCACCACCGGCTACACCAAGGACCACGGCTTCATCTTCGAGGTCGATCCGGCCGACCCGCACCGCACGGGCGCGGTCCCGCTGACCGCGATGGGCCGCTTCCAGCACGAGGCGATCGCGGTCGACCCGCGCTCCGGCGTCGTCTACGAGACGGAGGACGCCTTCGTCCCGCCCTTCGGCCTCTTCTTCCGCTTCCTGCCGAGGAAGCCGCTCGGCGGCACGGGCTCCCTGCGCGCGGGCGGGCGGCTCCAGGCGATGCGCGTGCCCGGCGTACCCGACCTGTCGTCGGTGCAGGAGACCGGCGCCTGCTTCGACGGCGTCGAGTGGGTGGACGTACCGGACCCGCTCGCCACCACCACCTCGGTGCGCCTCCAGGACTACGGCCCGAAGGGGATCACGCGCGCGCAGAAGCTGGAGGGCTGCTACTGGGGCGGCCGGAGCGTGTACTTCGTCTCGTCGTTCGCCCGCAGTGCGGACGGCTCGGCGGGCGACCACTCCGGCCAGGTCTGGCGCTACGACCCGGCGGCCCGTCGCCTCACCCTGGTGATCGTCTTCGGCCCGGACAACGACGTCGAGCTGCCCGGCGAGTGGCCGGACAACATCTGCCTCGCCCCCGGTGGCGGCCTGATGGTCTGCGAGGACGGCAACGGCGCGCAGCACGTCTTCGGAGTCACACGCCGGGGCGAGGTGTACGCGCTGGCCCGCAACCGGCAGAACACCGGTACGCCCCAGGCACCGAAGTACGGCGAGTTCGCGGGCGTCACCTTTTCACCGGACGGCGAGACGATGTACGTCAACTGCTACGACCCGGGGACGACCTTCGCGGTGAGCGGTCCGTGGCGGAGGCCGCCGGCCGGGTGACCCGTAGGTCGCGTCGGCGCTGACGCCGACGCGAATGTCATATTTTCCGACGGTGATCACTTATGCGCGAAGAGTCATCACCGTCTGCGCCCTGGGTGCCGCCCTGGCCGCCTGCGGCACCGTCAAGGCGCCGCAGGGTGGCCGGACGGCGGTCCCCTCGGCGCCCGCCTCCCCCGCGAAACCGCCCACCCTCGCCCCCGGCCCCGCGGGCCTCACACCGGTGTTCACCAGCGGCCCGCGGGCCGGGGGCAAGACCGTCGCGCTCACCTTCGACGCCGACATGACCGCCGATCAGGGGCCGCGTGCCGCGGAGGGCGAGCACTTCGACAACCCGCAGCTGATCGCGACGCTGCGGGCGCTGAAGGTGCCGGCCACCGTCTTCATGACGGGCCGGTGGGCGGAGCAGTACCCGATCCAGGCCCGCGGCATCAGCCGGGACCCCCTGTTCGAGGTGGCCAACCACTCCTACAGCCACTACGCCTTCACCACCGACTGCTACGGCCTGCCGACGGTCGGCGTGGAGCGGATGCGCACGGAGGTGGAGCGGGCCTACGCGGCCTTCCGCCGGGCCGGCGTGCGGGACGCGAAGCCGTACTTCCGGTTCCCCGGCGGCTGCTACGACCAGCAGGCGCTGCGGGCGCTGAGCGCCACGGGCGTGACAGCGGTGCAGTGGGACGTGGTGGGCGGCGACGCCTTCGCGACGGACGCGGACGCGGTGGCGCGGCAGGTGCTGGAGGGGGTGCGGCCGGGGTCGGTCGTCGTGCTGCACTGCACGCGCAGCGCGGCGCCGACGACCGAGCGGGCGATCCGTACGGTCGTGCCGGAGCTCCGGCGGCAGGGATACCGTTTCGTGAAGGTGTCCCAGCTGATCCGCGCGGCGGCCACCGACGGGCGGTCGTGACCGCCCTAGCCGGAACAGGCCGTCCGCTGGGCCTCCAGCCACTCACACTCGGGACACAGCGTGATCCCCTTGTAGGACTCCGGATACTCGGTCGGCTTCCTGCACAGCACGCACTCCGCGTACGGCGGCCCCGCCGCCTTGGGCGGCCTGCTCGCGTCGATCAGGCAGTAGTCGTCACCGTCGCTCATACCTCCAGCGTATGCCCGTGGCTCCCGGCGCTCGCGAGGTTGGCAGACTGGACCGCGTGACCACAGAACCGACTGCCGGCCCCTTCCGCTCCGAGCCCGGCCCCCGCGACACCGCGCCCCAGTTCGTGCTGCCGCTGGTCGTGCGGCTGGAGCGGGACTCCCCGCCTGCCCGGACCGATGCCCTGGAGACCGCCGCCCGCGCCGTGCTCGTGCTGCTGAGCGACGCGCGCTCGCTGGGCGAGGGGGAGTGGGCCGAGGCCGTGCGGGACTGGCAGGACGCACGGATCCGGAAGGTGGTGCGACGGGCCCGGGGCGCCGAATGGCGGCGGGCCGAGGCGCTGCCCGGCATCACGGTGACCGGGAAGGCGGCGGAGGTGAGGGTGTTCCCGCCGGTCCCCCTGGACGGCTGGCCGAAGGACCTGGCGCGGCTGCAGGTCTCCGGGACGGAGCTCGACGATCCGGAGCCGCCGGTCGAGGCGGACCCGGGGGCGCCGGTGCTGTGGCTGAACCCGGAGATCGCGATGTCGGCGGGCAAGGCGATGGCCCAGGCCGGGCACGGCGCCCAACTCGCCTGGTGGGCGCTTCCCGACACCGAGCGCGCCGCCTGGCGGGGCGCCGGGTTCCCGCTCGCCGTGCGCACCGCGTCACGGGGCCGCTGGTCCCATCTCACCTCGTCGGGCCTGCCGTCGGTGCGCGACGCCGGGTTCACCGAGATCCCGGCGGGCAGCTGCACCGTCGTCGCCGACCACCCGGCGCTGCGCTGAACCCGACCTCCGTCCACGGTCGCACGGAGCCTTGAACATCCGGGCCCCGTCCCGCGTATCTCCTGGCGCTGGCCTAGCGACTCGTGCACCAACGACCAGTTGGCTTCTCCCAGGAGGCACCCCTTGCGGCGTATCAACGGTACGGCCCTCATCATTGCGGCACTCGCCGCCACCGTCGGCGCTCTCGCCTTCCCGGTGTGGTCGTACGCCGACCGCTCCGGCACCGGCCAGGCCAACATGGCCGCCGGCACCGTCAGCACCCAGTGGGGGCCGCTGACCGCACAGGACCGTGACCTCATCGTCCGGGTGCGGCTCGCCGGTCTGTGGGAGCTGCCGGCCGGCCAGCAGGCGATGGAGCGCCCGACCAGCGCGGCGGTCAAGGAAGCCGCCGACCACCTGATCGTCGGCCACACCGACCTCGACAAGCGGGTGCGCATCGTCGCCGCCCAGCTCGGCGTCGAGCTGCCCAACCAGCCGACCGAGGAGCAGCAGGGCTGGCTGAACGAGATGACCGCGGCCAGCGGCGAGGAGTACGAGTACAAGTTCGCCAACCTGCTGCGCGCCGCGCACGGCAAGATCTTCCCGGCGATCGGCGCGGTCCGGAACAGCACGCGCAACACGCTGGTCCGGCAGCTCGCCTCGGACGCCAACCAGACCGTCCTCGACCACATCACCGTGCTGGAGAAGACCGGCAGGGTCGACTTCGACGCCATCGCGAACGCGGCCGCGAACGCCGCGACCTCCAGCCCGAGCGGCCCGCCCGCGCCGGTCCCCGGCCAGATCGTGCCCTCGGCGCCGCCGGCCGAGGCGACCGGGAACGTCGAGACCACGTCGCAGCCGTCGCCGGGTGCACCGGGCACGGTCAACACCAAGCGGCCGGAGCCGCAGGACACGGCGGGCGTCCTGCAGTGAGCCGCGGGCAACCTCAAATGTTGCTCTGAAGGCGCACGCGGCAGGGTTCGGGCCCCGGGAGCGGGGCCATACCCCCCTCACGCCGGAGAACAGCGGTCCGTCGAAGGAGACGACACAGCGCATCCAGGTGCAGGAGGACGGACGTGAAGGAGGGGGCCATGCAGCGACTGGGAACCGGAATCGGGTGGCGGCCGGAGATCGCGGACGCCGTGGAGCGCATGCCGGGCGTCGACTGGGTCGAGGCGGTCGCCGAGAACGTCTGCCCGGGGCACCTTCCGGAGTCGCTGCTGCGGCTGCGCGAGCGTGGCGTGACGGTCGTCCCGCACGGCGTCTCCCTCGGCCTCGGTGACGCCGAGCGGCCCGACCCCGGTCGTCTCGCGGCGCTCGCCGAGCGGGCGGAGGTGCTCGGCTCGCCCCTGGTCACCGAGCACATCGCGTTCGTCCGGGCGGGCGGCCCGCTCACCGCGTCCCCGCGGCTGGAGGCCGGGCACCTGCTGCCCGTACCGCGCACCCGCGACGCCCTCGACGTGCTCTGCCAGAACGTCCGCATCGCGCAGGACGCGCTGCCGGTGCCGCTCGCCGTGGAGAACATCGCCGCGCTCATCTCCTGGCCGGGTGAGGAGATGACGGAGGGGCAGTTCCTGTACGAGCTGGCCGACCGCACCGGCGTGCGGCTCCTGATCGACGTGGCGAACCTGCACACCAACCACGTCAACCGGGGCGAGGACCCCGTCAAGGCGCTCGCCGAACTCCCGCTGGAGGCCATCGCCTACGTCCATGTCGCCGGCGGCTTCGCACGCGACGGCGTCTGGCACGACAGCCACGCACACCCGGTCCCCCGGCCGGTCCTCGACATCCTCACCGACCTCGCGTCCCGGATCACCCCGCCGGGCGTCCTGCTGGAACGCGACGAGAACTTCCCGGAACCGGCCGAGCTGGAGGGGGAACTGACGGCGATACGGGAGGCGCTCAAGGAGGGTACGCGGGCGAGGACGGGGGCACCGGTCGCCGCCCGGGACCTGGCGGCCCCCACGCCTGAGCCGGCCGGGACCGCCGACCCCGCGTCCTGCGGTTCCGCTTCCGACGCCGCCCGGCAGCGTCTCGCCCTCGCGCAGGCCGCGCTGCTCTCCGCCCTCGTCGCCGGCACCCCGGTCCCCGAGGGGTTCGACGGGGCGCGGCTCGGGGTGCAGGCGCGCGCACTGGCCGGGAAGCGGGCGGACGTGGTGGCCAAGGTGGCGCCGGAGCTGCCGGGGATCCTGGGGGCCGCCTACCGGCCTTCCTTCCTGGCGTACGCGCAGCGGCACCCGATGACCGCGGGGTACCGGCGGGACGCCCTGGACTTCGCCGAGCGGTTGCTGCTGGCCGGCCGCCCCCAGGAGGCCCGGTCACGACGGGAGTTGCGGGAGTGGTGGCTGGAGCGCTCCGGCTCGGCACCACGTCCGCGCTCGCGGATGGCGCGGGCCCGGCGGGTGCTGCTGCGCCGTTGACCGCGGGGCATGCGGAACGTCACGTACCGACAACGCTCCGTCCCGGAATGTGAACAAGGCATGGAGTTTCCCAGTCGGTTGGCATAGAAACACGGCATGTTCTGGGTCCTTCTCCTGTTGCCGGCATGGGCCGTGGCCGGTCTGGCGTGCACCCGGCTGTGCCTGGCCGCCGTACGCGCGGCGGACGCCGGGACGGAGCCGTGCGGGAAGCACGATCTGACGTTGTACGAGGCCGCGTTCCTGTCCGGCGGACCGGCGCGGGTCGCCGATCTGACGCTGGTGTCGATGGCGCGCCAGCGGCGGCTGCTCCTCGCGCACACGGGCTGGGCGACCGTCGTGGACCCGCGGGGGCGCGACGACATCGAGCGGTCGGTGATAGGCGCCATCGGGCCGGAAGGGCAGTCACCCATCGCCCCGGTACGGGCCGCAGCGGCCGCCGCCGACGCCGTGCGCGGCCTCGCCGACCGGCTCGTCAGCGCCGGTCTCGCGGTGCCGGCCGGGGCGGGGGCCACCGTCGGGGCCGGGGTGCGCCAGGTGCGGATCGCCACCCTCGCCGTCCTGGCGCTCGGCGTGGCCGCGCTGCTGATGCCCGCTCAGCAAGGGGTGCCGCGGCTTCTGGTCGCCCTCTGGTTCGCCCTGCCGCTGATCCTCTGCCTCAGCTGCCTCGCCCTGGCCCGCATCGAGGCGCACCCCTACTCGCACTGGGCCTCCCCGGCCGGACAGCGTCTGCTGGGCACGCTGGCCCAGCACCCGGGTGCCGCCGGGGACGATCGCACCTACCTCACCTCGGTCGCCGTACGCGGCATCAGCGCGGTGGGCGAGCCGGATCTGCGCGCGGCCTTCGCACACCGCGGATCCCACCGGCGCGTCTGACGCGCACTCGAAGGGTTCCGGACTCCCCGGGGCGTACGGGCGCATTGGGGCCGACACCGGCCGCCTGTGCTTGCCTTTCCCCACAATCGTACGAAACATCCCTTCTGTCGCTGCCGCGCTTCGAAGGGATACGCGATGAGAGCTGCCGCCCTCTACACGGCCGCCGGTTCCCTGCTCCTGACCAGCCTCGCCGCCGCCCCGGCCGGCAGCGCTCCGGCCCGCCCGGACGCGACGGCCGAGTCGCACGGCACCGCCGTGGCCGCCGCCCGCGCCGCTGCCACCGGTGTCGACTTCGGCGAGTGCGCCGGAGCACAGAACGGAGCGCAGAACCCGCCGGGCATGGAGTGCGCCACGGTCACCGTCCCGCTCGACTACGCGCGGCCCGACGGCAAGCAGATCGGGCTCGCGGTCAGCCGGATGCCGGCCACCCAGCGCGACCCGCGCAACAGCAAGCGCAAGGTGCCCCGGCAGGGCGCCCTGGTCTACAACCCGGGCGGTCCGGGCGCCTCCGGCCTGCAGTTCCCGATGATCGGCCACCTCCCCGAGTGGAAGCGCCTGGCCGCCGCGTACGACCTGGTCGGCTACGCCCCGCGCGGCGTCGGCCGCTCCGCGCCGCTGTCCTGCGAGGACCCCGCGCAGCACTTCAAGGGGCCGTCGTCCGCACCCGCGCACCCCTCTCAGTCGTACAAGCGGGAGCGCATCGCGCGGGCCGCCGCCTACGCGCGCGGCTGCGCCGAGCGGTCGGGGGACGCCCTGCGGCACTACAACTCCCTGAACAACGCCCGCGATCTCGACGTGCTGCGCGCCGCGCTGGGCGAGGAGAAGCTGACGTTCATGGGGGCGTCGTACGGCAGCTACTTCGGGGCGCTGTACGCGACGCTGTTCCCCTCGCACGTACGGCGGATGGTGTTCGACGCGGCGGTGAACCCCGACCCGGCGCAGGTCTGGTACCGCAACAACCTCGCCCAGTCGGCGGCGTTCGAGGACCGCTGGGCGGACATGAAGGAGTGGATCGCCGCGCACCACGGCGTGTACGGTCTCGGCGCCACGCCGGAGGAGGTACAGCACAGCTACGACACCGCGCGGGCGCGGCTCGACGGGAAACCGGCGGGCGGGAAGGTCGGGCCGGGGCAGTTGCAGGGCGCGTTCCTGGAGGCCGGCTACTACGACGAATACTGGCCGTCACGGGCCCAGGCGCTGTCGGCGTACCTGAAGGGCGATCCGCGGCCACTGGTCGATCTTGCCGCGCCGCAGGAGAAGGCGGCCGCGCAGGCGGAGAACTCGCGTGCGGTCTACACGGCCGTCGAGTGCAACGACGCGCCCTGGCCGACGGAGTGGAAGGTCTGGGACCGGGACAACACCCGGCTCGCGCGCGTGGCACCGTTCGAGACGTGGAACAACGTATGGCTGAACCTGCCGTGCGCCTACTGGCAGGCGCCGCGTCAGCGGCCGCTGGACGTGCGGACCGGGCCGGGCGAGCTGCCGCCGACGCTGATCCTGGCGGCCGAACGGGACGCCGCCGCCCCCTACGACGGCGCTCTCGAACTCCACCGCCGGCTGTCCGGTTCGGTCCTGGTCACCGAGCGGGACGCCGGCACGCACGGCATCGCGGGCGGCCCCAACGCCTGCGTCAACGCCCATATGGAGGCGTATCTGATCGAGGGCCGGCTCCCGGGGCGCCGCGCGAACTGCGCACCGCACCCGGAGCCGAAGCCGGGTGCCGCCGGGAGGCAGGGCGCCGCCGAACGGAGCGTTCCCGGCCGGTAGCGTGACGCCGCGCGGAGCCTTCGCCGGTCAGGCGAGGCCCGCGACCAGCTCCGCGATCTCCTTGCGCCGGCCGGTGTAGAACGGCACCTCCTCGCGGACGTGCATCCGGGCCTCCGAGGCGCGCAGGTGACGCATGAGGTCGACGATGCGGTACAGCTCGTCGGCCTCGAAGGCGAGGATCCACTCGTAGTCGCCGAGGGAGAAGGAGGCGACCGTGTTGGCGCGCACGTCCGGGTAGCCGCGGGCCATCTTGCCGTGGTCGGCCAGCATCCGGCGGCGGTCCTCGTCCGCCAGCAGGTACCAGTCGTAGGAGCGCACGAAGGGGTAGACGCTGATGTACGCGCGGGGCGTCTCGTCGGCGAGGAACGCGGGGATGTGGCTGCGGTTGAACTCGGCGGGGCGGTGCAGCGCCATGTTCGACCACACCGGCTCCAGGGCGCGGCCCAGCCTGGTGCGGCGGAACAGGTTGTACGCCTCCTGCAGCTGGTCGCTGGTCTCGGCGTGCCACCAGATCATCAGGTCCGCGTCGGCCCGCAGACCGGAGACGTCGTAGGTGCCGCGGACGGTGACGTCCTTGGCGGCGAGCTGGTCGAACAGCTCCTGGACCTCTTCGGCGTAGCCCGCGCGGTCCTCGGGGAGCACGTCCTTCAGCTTGAACACGGACCACAGGGTGTAGCGGATGACCTCGTTGAGGTCCTTGGCCAGCTTGCCCTTGTTCGGGATCCGGTCGGGGGCGGTGGTGGAGGCGTCGTCGCTCATGTCCCTCATTCTCCCGCTCCCCCGTGCAGACTCTGCACCGGGTGGGCGGTGAGCTCGCGCACCGCCGCCAGGTCGCCGTGGATCTGGTCCACCGCCGCGTACGCACTGGCGACGCAGGCCGGGATGCCCACTCCGTCGTAGACCGCGCCGCACACGGCGAGGCCGGGGAGCTCGCCGACCTGCTCGCGGATGCGGGCCACGCGCGCGTGGTGGCCGACGGGGTACTGCGGCAGGCCCCCGTCCCAGCGGGTGACGCGGGTTTCGACGGGTGTCGCGTCAAGGCCCGTGGCCGCTTCGAGGTCGCGCCGCGACACGTCCACCAGGCCGGCGTCGTCACGGCCGAGGATCGCGGTCTCGCCGTACCGCCCGACGGAGGTGCGCAGCACGACCAGGTCCGGGTCCTGGCCGGCGATCCAGCCCCACTTCCGGGAGGCGAACGTGGACGCCTTGATGGTCCGTCCGTCGACCGGCGGCACCAGGAAGCCGCTGCCCTCGGGAAGGCGCGCCTGGGATTTGCGGTAGGCGAGGGTGACCAGCGCCATCGACGCGTACTCCACGGCGGCCAGATCGGTCGCGGCCGCCGGGGCCTCGGCGCGCAGCAGCTCGGCCGCGGCCGGCGCGGGCGCGGCGACGATCACCGCGTCCGCGTGCAGGACACGGTCCCCGGCCACGACCCGCCAGCCCGCAGGGCCCTCGCGGCGCAGCTCTGTCACCCGGGCCCCGGTGACGATCTCGCCACCACGGGCGCGCACCGACTCGGCCACGGCGAGCGGCAGGCCGCCCACGCCGCCCTCGATGCCCATGAACACCGGCCCGGTCCGGGCGGCGACCGCCGCCGCCTTGGCCTGGATCTGCCGGACCGCCTCGGTGAGCGAGTCGTGCGCCTGGGCGGCCTGGAACAGCTGGGGGACGGCCGAGCGCATCGAGATGCGGTACGCGTCGCCCGCGTAGACACCGCCCAGCAGCGGCTCCACCAGCCGGTCGACCACCTCGCGGCCGAGCCGCGCCGCCACGAACTCACCCACCGCGACGTCGTCGCCGATCTCCGTGCGGGGCAGGCCGGCGTCGCGCTCGATACGCGCGAGGCCCTCCTCGGACAGCACGCCCGCGAGTGCGGAGGCGGTGCCGGGCACCCCCATGACGTGCCCCTTGGGCATCGGGCGCAGCACGCCACGGGTCCACAGGGAGGCCGTCGCGGTGGCCGGCGGCTGGAGCCGGTCGGCGAGGCCCACCTCGCGCGCGAGGGCGACCGCCTCGGGCCGGCGGGCCAGCATCGACTCGGCGCCCAGATCCACGCGGACGCCCGCGATCTCGCCGGGCAGCAGCTTGCCGCCGACCCGGTCGGACGCCTCCAGCACGGTCACCCGCGCCCCCCGGTCCAGCAGCCGGTGGGCGGCGGCCAGCCCGGCGATCCCGGCTCCGACGACCACGGCCTGCCCGGCGTCGGTGGATGCTGCGTTCATGGCTCCACCTTCTCAGACGCCGCTGACAGTCACCCCGGGGCCCTGTGGCCCCACCGAGTCCCGACCGTGACCGCATCGGGACCGGCCGGATCCAACGTCCCGGCCCGTCCCGGCGTCGAAGGAGCGTCCGTTGCCACGATCCTCGGGGGTCTCGCTCACATGCGCGCACCACGTACCGCACACCACCCCGCCGCACGCCCTGTCCCGGCTCTGGCCGGCCTCCTGCTGGTCACCGCCCTCGCGCTGACGGGGTGCAGCGGCGAGGCGGGCACCGCTGCCGACTCCAAGGGCGACGCGGCCGCCGCCCAGGACGAGGCGGCCGTCGGGCCCGGCTCGCCGGAGGGCGCCTACGGCGGCGACAGCCGGCCGGGCGCGGAGACGCCTCCGGCCGCGCCTCGGCTCCCGATGAACCACATCATCCGCACCGCGTCCCTGACCGTGCAGGTCAAGGACGTGCCGAAGGCCCTGGACGAGGCCCGTACGACCACCGAGACCGCGGGCGGCTTCGTGGGCAGCGAGACGACCACCCGGGACGAGCACGGCAACGAGCGCACCCGCGTCGTCCTGCGGGTGCCCGTCGCGCAGTACGAGGACGTCCTGGCCGACCTGGAGGGCGCGGGCAAGCTCCTCGACCGCACCGCGAAGGCGACGGACGTCACCGACCAGGTCGTCGACGTGGAGAGCCGCATCAAGACCCAGCGCGCCAGCGTCGCCCGGATCCGCGAGCTGATGGACCAGGCGACCCGGCTGAGCGACGTGGTGGAGCTGGAGGGCGAGCTGAGCGGCCGCCAGGCCGACCTGGAGTCGCTGCTCGCCCAGCAGGCGTCCCTGAAGGACCGCACGAGCCTGTCCACCATCACCTTGTCGCTGTCCGAGACGCCGGTGGCGAAGGCACCGGAGGAGGACGACGACCCCGGGTTCGCCGACGCGCTGGCGGGCGGCTGGGACGCCTTCGTGACGATGCTGCGCTGGATCGTGGTCGCCCTGGGCGCGGTGCTGCCCTTCGCGGCGTCGGCGGCGCTGCTCGCGCTCGTCTGGCTGCGTCTCGTACGGCCCCGCAGGGCGCGCCGGCCCGCGACGGCGTCCGGGACCGCCGCGCCGGGACCGCTGCCTGCGGCCCGGCAGGCGGCGGAGCCCGCCACGGGTGCCGCGTCAGGTCCCGGGCGTGGTGCTTGCGCGCAGGAGCGGGGCGAGCAGGACTGACGTTCCCCGTGGCCGTAGCGTGTTCGCATGAGCATGAGCGGTGTGAGCGGTGCGAGAGAGCGACTCGTCGTGATCGGCGGGGACGCCGCGGGCATGTCCGCGGCGTCCCAGGCCCGACGGCTGAAGGGGCCCGACGACCTGGAGATCGTGGCCTTCGAGCGCGGCCACTTCACGTCGTACTCCGCGTGCGGCATCCCGTACTGGGTGGGCGGCCAGGTCTCCGAGCGCGACGAGCTGATCGCCCGTACCCCCGAGGAGCACCGCTCGCGCGACATCGACCTGCGGCTGCGCACGGAGGTCGTGGAGATCGACGTCCGCGGGGCGCGGGTACGCGCACGGGACGTCGACTCCGGGACCGAATCCTGGACGCCGTACGACAAACTCGTGATCGCCACCGGTGCCCGGCCGATCCGCCCCGACATGCCCGGCGTCGACGCCCCCGGCGTGCACGGGGTGCAGACCCTCGACGACGGCCAGGAACTCCTGGAAACCCTCACGCACGCGCGTGGCCGGCGTGCGGTGGTCGTCGGGGCGGGCTACATCGGGGTCGAGATGGCCGAGGCGCTGATCAACCGCGGCTACGAGGTGACGGTCGTCAACCGGGGCGCCGCGCCGATGTCCACGCTCGACCCCGACATGGGGCGGCTGGTGCGCGAGGCCATGGAGGGCATGGGCATCACCATGGTCGACGACACCGAGGTCACCAAGATCCTCACCGGTGACGACGGCCGGGTGCGGGCGGTGGCCACGGAGGAAGCCGAACACCCGGCGGACGTGGTCGTGCTGGGCATCGGCGTCCGCCCCGAGACGACGCTGGCGAAGGCGGCCGGGCTGCCCCTCGGAGAGCACGGCGGGCTGCTGACCGATCTGGCGATGCGGGTGCGCGGCCACGAGAACATCTGGGCCGGCGGGGACTGCGTGGAGGTGCTCGACCTCGTCGCCGGGCGGGAACGGCACATCGCCCTCGGCACGCACGCCAACAAGCACGGCCAGGTCATCGGCATGAACGCGGGAGGCGGGTACGCGACGTTTCCCGGTGTGGTCGGCACCGCGGTGAGCAAGGTGTGCGACCTGGAGATCGCCCGGACCGGGCTGCGGGAGAAGGACGCGCTGCGGGTGGGACTGCGCTTCGAGGCGGTGACGATCGAGTCCAGCAGCCGGGCCGGGTACTACCCCGGGGCCTCCCCCATGACCGTGAAGATGCTCGCCGAGCGCCGCACGGGGCGGCTGCTCGGCGTGCAGATCGTCGGCCGGGAGGGAGCGGGCAAGCGGGTGGACATCGCGGCGGTGGCGCTCACGGCCGGGATGACGGTGGAGCAGATGACGGCTCTGGACCTGGGATACGCGCCGCCGTTCTCACCGGTGTGGGATCCCGTGCTGGTGGCCGCGCGCAAGGCCGCGGGGAAGATCCGGGGGGCGTCCTAGGAGCAGGGCTACGCCGTCCCGTTGATGCGGTCGATCGCCTGCCGCGCCTGCTCCCCCGGAGGGCGGGACGGCAGCGAGGACACCGAGGCGGCCGACGACGCCGGCATGGCCGTCGGCTGCGCACCCGCCGGCTTCGCGTGCGCGCCCGGGGAGACGGACCGCAGCCGGTTGCTGACCGCCTCGTCCAAGGTCACCGGCCGCTGCAACTGCGCCGCCATGCGGCCGGCCTCCTGGCCGAGCCGGGCGACGTCCTCCCAGGGGAGGTGGACCACCAGTGCGAGCTGTGCCTCGCCGTCGGGGGTGGCCTGCATCGCAGGAGTAACTCGGTCGTTCATCGCCTGTTCCTCACGTCGTCCCGCGACGCGCCTCGCCGTGCCGCGGCCGGTCGAGAGGAGATACGCGCGCCCGGGCGGCCGCGTTCACCGATTCGGCGGGCCCATCGAGGGCAGTACTTCCTTGTGGTGATCCCCGTCCATGACGTCAACCCCGCGCGCCGCACGCCCTGGGTGACGTACGCGCTGATCGCGGCGAACGTCGTCGTGTTCCTGTTCACGCCCGGCCTCGCCGGTTCGGTGGCGGGTGACAGCAGCCTGGCGCAACTGTGCCATCTCCAGGCGTTCCTGGACCGGTACGCGGCGGTGCCCCAGGAGCTGATCCACCATCAGCTTCCCCGACTGGTGCCCACCGGCGACACCGCGGTCGGCCCGCAGGGGCCGGGCTGCGTGGTGGGCCCGCCGGCCTACGAGAAGTCGCCCGAACTGAGCGTGCTCACGGCGATGTTCCTGCACGGCAGCTGGCTGCATCTGCTGGGCAACATGCTCTTCCTGCTGATCTTCGGCAACAACGTCGAGGACCGCATGGGGCATGTGCGCTTCACCCTGTTCTACGCCGTCTGCGGCTACGCGGCGTCGTACGGCTTCGCGGTCCTCAACGCCGACTCCGCGGAGCCGCTGATCGGCGCCTCGGGGGCGATCGCCGGTGTGCTCGGCGCCTATCTGGTGCTGTATCCGAAGGCCAGGGTGTGGGTGCTCGTCCCGTTCCTGATCTTCCTGCCGCTGCGGTTGCCGGCCTGGATGGTGCTGGGCTTCTGGTTCGCGCTCCAAGCGGTGTACTCCTCCGGCGAGGGAGTCTCCGACGCGGGCACCGTGGCGTACGCGGCGCACATCGTCGGCTTCCTCGCCGGCATGCTCATCGCCTGGCCCCTGAAGCCGGGCACACCACCGCCACCGGAACCACGCGGCCTGCTCTTCGGCAGGAGGGCGCGGCCCCGGCAGACGTGGTGAGCCGTCGGCTCAGCGGGCGGTCTGCGTGTGGACGTACTCGACGAGGCGGGTCAGGGCGTCCGGGTCGGTGGACGGCATGACGCCGTGGCCGAGGTTGAAGACGTGGCCCTCCAGGCCCGTCGCCGTGTCCAGGACCTCGCGGGCCTTGGCCTCGACGGCCTCCTGAGTGGCGAAGAGGACCGTGGGGTCGATGTTGCCCTGCAGGGCCTTGCCGGGGCCGACGCGGCGGGCGGCCTCGTCGAGGGGGACGCGCCAGTCGACGCCGACGACGTCCGCGCCTGCCTCGCCCATCAGGCCGAGCAGTTCGCCGGTGCCGACGCCGAAGTGGATGCGCGGGACGCCGTACGCCTCGACCGCGCGGAACACCTTCGAGGAGGCGGGCAGGACGGAGCGCCGGTAGTCGGCGGGCGCGAGGGCGCCCGCCCAGGAGTCGAAGAGCTGGACCGCGCTCGCGCCCGCCTCGATCTGCACCTTGAGGAAGGCGGCCGTGATGTCCGCGAGGCGGTCGAGCAGGTCGGCCCACAGCTGCGGGTCGCCGTACATCATCGCCTTGGCGTTCTCGTACGTGCGGGACGGGCCGCCCTCGACGAGGTAACTCGCGAGGGTGAACGGGGCGCCCGCGAAACCGATCAGCGGCGTCTCGCCGAGCTCGGCGGTCAGCAGGCCGATCGCCTCCGTGACATAGGAGACGTCCTCGGGGGTCAGGTCGCGCAGCTGGGCGAGGTCGGCGCGGGAGCGGATCGGGCGCTCGACGACCGGGCCGACGCCGGGCTTGATGTCGAGGTCGACACCGATGGCCTTGAGGGGGACGACGATGTCGCTGAAGTAGATCGCCGCGTCCACGTGGTGCCGGCGCACCGGCTGGAGGGTGATCTCGGTGACCAGCTCGGGCCGCATGCACGACTCCAGCATGGGAATGCCCTCGCGCACCTTGCGGTACTCGGGCAGCGAGCGCCCGGCCTGCCGCATGAACCACACGGGGGTGTGCGGCACGGGCTCGCGCCTGCACGCCCTGAGGAAGGCGGAGTCATACGTCGCTGTCGGCTGCTGGCCCGTGGGGCTTTCGTTGGCACTCACGGGGAAAGTTTCGCACGGCGGCCGAAGGGGCACGGCGGGGGTCCGGGGCGCCGGCGAGGGGTCCTCTAGTGGCAGGACCCGGCGTCCCGGTACCGCCGGGCGGGGTGTCTAGCCTGCACCGGGCGTCCGTTCCCCTTAATCTGCACCGCATGGCTGCGGCTCAGGGACGACTGTCGGACGACGCTGGCGGAATGGACGACCCGAAGGAGGGGGAACTGCATACGGGTGACACTGCTCCGCCGCCTTTCCGGGCTGCCGTCGAGGCGCTGCGCTCCGCGCGGCTGCGGCCGCAGATCGAGGTCGAGTCCACCCGGGCCCCTCAGCGACTGGCCCCGCACGCGTACGCGCTGGAGGCCACCGTCGTCGACGGTGACCAGGACCTGGCCGACGGCCGGCTGGTGCTGCTGCACGACCCGGCGGGACACGACGCCTGGCGCGGCACCTTCCGGCTGGTGACGCTGGTGCGGGCCGAGCTGGAGCCGGAGATGGCCGCCGACCCGCTGCTGCCCGAGGTGTGCTGGAGCTGGCTGACCGGAGCGCTCCAGGCCCGTGGTCTCACGTACGGCGAGCCCAGCGGGACCGTCACGCGCGCGAGTTCGCACTACTTCGGCGGGCTGTCCGCGCGTCCCGCCGCGTCGCAGATCGAGATCCGGGCCTCCTGGACTCCCCGGGAGGGTCTGGGCGATGTACCGGACACGGGGGCCCATCTCGCCTCCTGGTGCGATCTGCTGGCCCAGGTCGCGGGGCTGCCGCCGGCGGGCCCGGGCGACGCGTCCGTGGTGACCCTGCCGCAGCGGCGCGACCCGCAGGCCCGCTGACCGGCGGCGCGCGAACGGCATTTCGCCTTCTTCGGATTCCGGCCCGATTCCGGCCCGATTCCGCCAATTCCGGTCCTTCAGGGCCCTTTCCCGCACCCTGCTCGCCGAAAGCGGGCCGGGCAAACACGCATGCACCCATTCGGGCGGATCTCTTTGTCGATACGGCCACTTTCGACCGGACAACGAATCGAACCGAAACCGTTCGATCTTCGGATGATCGCTCGCGTGTCCGAATTGCTCGGATTGTTACTCACCAGATCGTGATCATTCTCTAAAGGCGGACCGGTTTGATGCCGAAGACGACTGTGACCTTGAAAGCACGGTTCGTCCCGGCTTCACCCCCCACGAGCCGACCCCGTCCCGCACCCAGGAGGCCTGGTGTCCGTTCTCCTTGAGCAGCCCGCAAGCCTGGTCGCCTACCGCCCGAACAAGCCGACCGCGATGGTGGTCGTGGCCGACCCTCGCGTCCGCTCCACCGTCACCCGCCATCTGTGGGCGCTCGGTGTGCGCGATGTCATCGAGGCCTCCTCCATCGCCGAGGCTCGTCCCCGCATCGGCAACCCCCGCGACATCTGCGTCGCCGACGTCCACCTGCCGGACGGTTCCGGCCTGACGCTGCTGTCGGAGACCCGCGCCGCGGGCTGGCCCAACGGCCTCGCCCTGTCGGCCGCCGACGACATCGGCGCCGTGCGCAACGCCCTCGCGGGCGGTGTGAAGGGCTACGTCGTCACCGGCACCCGCACCAACGTCGGGCTCCCCACCCGGCCGGGCGCCGCCCCCATCGGCGCGGCCGCCGCCCGTCTGCACCGCCGCCCCCCGGGTGCCCCGAGTCACCCGGGTGGCTACCGCGAGCTCTCCGGCCGCGAGGTCGAGGTGCTGCGCCTGGTCGCCGAAGGCCAGTCGAACAAGGCGATCGGCGTCTCGATGGGCCTGTCCGCACTGACCGTCAAGAGCCACCTGGCCCGCATCGCCCGCAAGCTCGGCACGGGTGACCGCGCCGGGATGGTCGCCGTGGCCCTGCGCACCGGCATCATCCACTGATCACAGCCCGCCACTCCTTCGCTTCCCCGCTTCCCCGCCTTCCCCCGCTCTCGCTCCGCCGCATTACGCCGTCCCTCCCCCGAACCCCTCCCCGAGCACCTTCCCCGAGCCACCCATTCGCCGGATCACCTCGGCCTTCCCTGACGTGAACGGGATCGAGCCGCAGAGGCCCTGCCGCGTCTCCCCTGGATCGTGACCGGGAACCCACCTGGACCTGACTGGTTTGCGACCCTCTTGCGCCCGTCGACGGAACGTTCCGTCGGCGGGCGCCGTCGATACACGGATACCCTTGACAGGTGACCGACGCCCAAGAAACCGCAGCAGACAGTTCACTGCGAACCACCGGGGGCGCTCCTCCGGAAGACGGCGGATCTTCTGTTACGGAGGCGCCGATCCCTCTGCTGGAGCCGCGTGAGGGCATACCGCCCGTGATCGCGGACGAGGCCGCCCTCGCCGAGATGATCGCCGCCTTCGCCGCGGGCTCCGGACCCGTCGCCGTGGACGCCGAGCGCGCCTCCGGCTACCGCTACGGACAGCGCGCGTACCTCGTGCAGCTGCGCCGCCAGGGCGCGGGCACCGCGCTGATCGACCCCGTCGCCTGCCCCGACCTCTCGGCGCTGGGTGACGCGCTGTCCGGCGTGGAGTGGGTGCTGCACGCCGCCACCCAGGATCTGCCCTGCCTGCGGGAGATAGGCATGGTGCCGACGCGGCTGTTCGACACCGAGCTGGCCGGGCGGATCTCCGGCTTCCCGCGGGTCGGCCTCGGCGCCATGGTCGAGAGCGTGCTCGGGTTCGTCCTGGAGAAGGGCCACTCCGCCGTCGACTGGTCCACCCGCCCGCTCCCCGAGCCCTGGCTGCGGTACGCGGCGCTCGACGTCGAGCTGCTCGTCGACCTGCGGGACGCGCTGGAGAAGGAGCTGGACCGGCAGGGCAAGCTGGATTGGGCCCGGCAGGAGTTCGAGGCGATCGTGGCCGCGCCGCCGCCGGAGCCGCGCAAGGACCCCTGGCGCCGTACGTCCGGGATGCACAAGGTGCGCCGGCGGCGGCAGCTCGCCGTGGTGCGGGAGCTGTGGCAGACCCGGGACCGGATCGCTCAGCGCAGGGACGTCTCGCCCGGCAAGGTGCTCTCGGACACGGCCATCGTCGAGGCCGCGCTCGCCCTGCCGGCGACGGTGCACGCGCTCTCGGCGCTGAACGGGTTCGGGCACCGGATGGGCCGGCGTCAGCTGGAGCAGTGGCAGGTGGCGGTGGACCGCGCGAAGGCGCTGCCCGAGGCACAGCTCCCGCAGCCGGGGCAGCCGGTCGCGGGTCCTCCGCCGCCCAGGGCGTGGGCCGACAAGGACCCGGCGGCGGCCGCGCGGCTGTCCGCGGCCCGCGCGGGCGTCTCCGCGCTGGCCGAGGAGCTCGGTCTGCCGCAGGAGAACCTGATCGCTCCGGACACCGTGCGGCGGGTGTGCTGGGAGCCGCCGGCGTTGGCCGACGCGGAGTCCGTGCGGGCGGCGCTGGCCGGGTACGGGGCGCGTCAGTGGCAGGTGGAGCTGGTGACGCCGGTCCTGGTGGGTGCGCTGGCCGCGAAGGGCGCCTGAGCGCCGTCGTGCCGTCCAATGCGCGGCGGCTGCGGGCCGTCGGGGCTGTTCGGGCAGTTGCCCACGCCTCTTGAGGGCGTTGGTTGCCGCGTCGATATTCAGCCATCCCCCGTTGGGGCGTCACGGTGAGAGGTGTGACGTTCGCCGCTCGTCCCCGGGGGACTGGGCAGCTACATTACCCACAAGTAGCATGGGCCTGAGCGCCCGCTCAGCGAAGCGCATCGCAGCAGTGCCATCCCGCACCCTGGAGGAGAGCCATCGTGCCTCGTACCGTCAGGGACGTCGTCTTCGTAGACGGCGTCCGCACCCCGTTCGGCAAGGCGGGCCCGAAGGGCATCTACCACGAGACCCGCGCCGACGACCTCGTCGTGAAGGCGATCCGGGAGCTGCTGCGCCGCAACCCCGGCCTGGACCCCAAGGAGATCGACGAGGTCGCCATCGCCGCGACCACGCAGATCGGTGACCAGGGCCTGACCATCGGCCGTACCGCCGGCATCCTCGCGGGCCTGCCGCAGTCGGTGCCCGGCTACTCGATCGACCGCATGTGCGCGGGCGCCCTGACCGCCGTGACCACCACGGCCGGTTCGATCGCCTTCGGCGCTTACGACGCCGTCATCGCCGGTGGTGTCGAGCACATGGGCCGCCACCCGATGGGCGAGGGCGTGGACCCCAACCCGCGGTTCGTGAGCGAGAAGCTGGTCGACGAGTCCGCGCTGTTCATGGGCATGACCGCGGAGAACCTGCACGACCGCTACCCGCACATCACCAAGCAGCGCGCCGACGAGTACGCCGTGCGCTCCCAGGAGAAGGCCGCCAAGGCGTACGCCAACGGCAAGATCCAGGCCGACCTGGTGCCGATCTCGGTGCGTCGCACCAACGCCGAGGCCGGAGAGACGGGCTGGGGCCTGGTCACCGCCGACGAGCCGATGCGCCCGGGGACGACCCTGGAGAGCCTGGCCGGTCTGAAGACCCCCTTCCGCGTGCACGGCCGGGTCACCGCGGGCAACGCGGCCGGTCTGAACGACGGCGCCACCGCGTCGATCATCGCGAGCGAGGACTTCGCCCGCGAGCACGACCTGCCGGTCAAGATGCGCCTGGTCTCGTACGCCTTCGCGGGCGTCGAGCCGGAGGTCATGGGCTACGGCCCGATCCCGGCCACCGAGAAGGCCCTCGCCAAGGCGGGCCTGTCGATCGAGGACATCAACCTCTTCGAGATCAACGAGGCCTTCGCCGTCCAGGTCCTGGCGTTCCTGGACCACTACGGCATCGCCGACGACGACGCGCGCGTCAACCAGTACGGCGGCGCCATCGCGTTCGGCCACCCGCTGGCCTCCTCCGGCGTTCGTCTGATGACGCAGCTGGCCCGCCAGTTCGAGGAGCAGCCGCACGTCCGCTACGGCCTGACCACCATGTGCGTCGGCTTCGGCATGGGCGCGACGGTCATCTGGGAGAACCCGCACTTCGAGGGGGACAAGTGAGCACCACCGCCGAGCTTCTGCAGCAGGCCTCGACCCTGTTCCCGGACGAGGTCGTCACCAGCGCGCACGTACGCCACTTCGACCTCCCGCTGGGGGCCGGGCGCTTCGCCCTGATCACCCTGGACAACGGCCTGGACCACACCAAGCCGACCACCTTCGGCCCGCAGTCGCTGGCGAACCTGAACGCCGCCGTCGACCAGGTCGAGCAGGAGGCCGCGGACGGCGAGATCGTCGGCGTCGGCATCACCGGCAAGCCGTTCATCTTCGCCGTCGGCGCCGACCTCAAGGGTGTCGAGCTCCTGAAGGAGTGGGACCACGCCCACGCCATCGGCAAGGGCGGCCACGACGTCTTCAAGCGTCTGTCCGGCCTCGCCGTGCCGACGTTCGCGTACTACAACGGCGCCGCGATGGGCGGCGGCGTCGAGGTCGGCCTGCACTGCACCTACCGCACGGTGTCCGCGGCCATCCCCGCGTTCTCGCTCCCCGAGGTCTTCCTCGGCCTGGTCCCCGGCTGGGGCGGCTGCACCCTGCTGCCGAACCTGATCGGCGCCGACAAGGCCGTCTCGGTGATCGTCGAGAACAGCCTCAACCAGAACAAGCAGCTCAAGGGCGAGCAGGTCTACGAGCTCGGGATCGCCGACGCGATCTTCGAGGGCGCCGACTTCCTGGAGCAGTCGCTCATCTGGACGGCGTCCGTCCTCAAGGGCGAGATCCGGATCGAGCGTCCGGTGATCGACCGCGGCGAGGCCTGGGACCAGGCGGTCGCCAAGGGCCGCTTCATCGCCGACAGCAAGGTGCACGGCGCCGCCCCGGCCGCCTACCGCGCGCTCGACATCATCGCCGCCGCCAAGAACGGCGACCTCCAGCAGGGCTACGACGCCGAGGACAAGGCTCTCGCCGACCTGATCATGGGTGGCGAGCTGCGCGCCGGCATCTACGCCTTCAACCTGGTGCAGAAGCGCGGCAAGCGTCCGGCGGGCGCCCCGGACAAGAACCTGGCGCGTCCGGTCACCAAGGTCGGCGTCGTCGGCGCCGGTCTGATGGCCTCGCAGCTCGCGCTGCTGTTCCTGCGCCGCCTGGAGGTGCCGGTCGTGCTGACCGACATCGACCAGGAGCGCGTCGACAAGGGTGTGGGCTACGTCCACGCCGAGATCGACAAGCTGCTCGGCAAGGGCCGGATCAACCAGGACAAGGCCAACCGCCTCAAGGCGCTCGTGACCGGTGTCCTGGACAAGGCCGAGGGCTTCGCGGACGCGGACTTCATCATCGAGGCCGTGTTCGAGGAGATGGGTGTCAAGCAGAAGGTGTTCGCGGAGGTCGAGGCGGTCGCCCCGGCGCACGCGATCTTCGCCACCAACACCTCCTCGCTGTCCGTCTCGGAGATGGCCGCGAAGCTGAAGAACCCCGAACGGGTCGTCGGCTTCCACTTCTTCAACCCGGTCGCGGTGCTGCCGCTGCTGGAGATCGTCCGCGGCGAGCAGACCGACGACGCCTCGCTTGCCACGGCGTTCGCCGTCGCCAAGAAGCTGAAGAAGACGGCCGTGCTCGTCAAGGACGCCCCGGCGTTCGTGGTGAACCGCATCCTGACCCGCTTCATGGGCGAGATCCAGAACGTCATCGACGAGGGCACGCCGGTCGACGTCGCGGAGAAGGCGATCGAGCCGCTGGGCCTGCCGATGTCGCCGCTGGTGCTGCTGGAGCTGGTCGGCCCGGCGATCGGGCTGCACGTCTCGGAGACCCTCAACAGGGCGTTCCCGGACCGCTTCACGGTCTCCCCGAACCTCAAGGCGGTCGTCGAGGCGGGCAAGCGCGGCTTCTACGTCTACGACAGCGGCAGGCCCGAACTCGACCCGGAGGTCGCCGCGCTGCTGAAGCAGGGCGACTCCGTCCTCACCGAGGAGCAGGTGCGGGCCCGGGTGCTGGACGCGGTGGCGCAGGAGATCGGCCTGATGCTCGAGGAGGGTGTCGTCGCCGAGGCGCAGGACATCGACCTGTGCCTGATCACCGGTGCCGGCTGGCCCTTCCACCTGGGCGGCGTCACGCCGTACCTGGACCGCGAGGGCGTCTCCGAGCGGGTGACCGGCAAGCGGTTCCTGGAGCAGGGGATCGCGAGCGTCCCGGCGTAACCGCCTGACACTGGAGAGGGGCCCCCGCCGTGGCGGGGGCCCCTCTCCAGTGTCCGTCAGGCGCCGGTCCCTTGTGTGTACGCCCCCGGCTGCCCGGCGGTGTGACCTCGTAGGTCCTCGGTCCTCAGATCACCTGCCACGCCGCGAGCGCCAGTCCGGGCTCGTCCTTCTGCCGGGCCACCCGCAGTTCGCCGTCCGGTGTGGCCGTCGCGGCGACGACGCGGCCCTCGGCGTCCTCGGCCAGGGCGACCCGCGAGCCCATCGGCAGCCGGGGCCCGGACTCGGTCCACCAAATGCCCGCTCCCTCCTGCTCGGTGGGATACGCCGCGAAGGCCACCCGCCCCGAGGAGGAACGCTGGGCGAGCAGGGTGCAGTCGTGGCCGTCCAGCGCACAGCGCAGCACCGCCACCGGCCCCGGCCCGGCCGCCGTGATGAGCGCGACCGGGTCGCCGTCGGGACGCCAGGCGTACAACGTGCCCTCGGCATCCGCGAAGAACAGCGTCGTGTGCTCCTTGGACGTGGGCAGCGCGCTCAGCGAGCCCGGCGCCACCGGCACCGGCAGCGGGTCGGCGGCGACCGGACGTGCGCCGGGTTCCCGCTGGTACCAGCGCAGGATGCCGTCGGGGTTGGTGGCGTACACCTCGACCCGGCCCGACTCCCCGGTGACCGCGACGAGTTCCTCGTGCACCCGGGAGCCCTGCAGGTCGTGCCAGCCGTTCCAGCCGCCACGCTCCTTCTGGTTGGTGGTCTGCACGCCCTTGCCGCGGTTGCGCACGAAGAGGTGGGCGCGCCCCTCGGCGTCCACGGCGACGGCCGGCGTCCCGGTCCGCTCCCCCTTCTTGTCGGGATGGCCGATCGGAAGCCAGTCCATCGGGGCGAGGTGCGGGCGGAAGTGCGTGGAGTGCACGAGGCCCGCCTCGCCGTTCGGCGTGGGCCGCCAGGCGACGAGGTGCGCGTAACCGTCGGCTCCTTGGCCGACCGCGATGCCGGGCAGCAGCCGCTGCCCGCCGCCCGCCTTCCGGGGCGGCAGCCAGTCGCCGCCCGGACGGCGTTCGGCCCGGCAATGGACGGCCTCGCCGCTCGGGGCGTAGGCGCCGAGCCGCCCGTCCCGGCCTCGTATCAGCCAGTCACCGTTGACTGCAGGGACCATTGACACGCTCCTACTTTAATCGGGCGTCCCCCGGGTTCCCGTCGACGGCTCGTGGGACCCTGGGTGACATGACTGCCCCGCTCCTGGTGATCGTCGACGCGGCGAACGTGGTTGGTTCGGTACCCGACGGCTGGTGGCGTGACCGGCACGGCGCGGCCGAGCGCCTGCGCGACCGGCTGGCGGCGGACGGACTGCCGGGGCACGCGGAACCCGTGGAGATCGTCCTGGTGGTGGAGGGGGCGGCCCGCGCCGTGGAGTCCGTGCCGGGCGTACGCGTGGACGCGGCAGCCGGCAGCGGCGACGACCGCGTGGTCGAACTGGTCGGCGAGGCCGGTGACCGCCCGTGCCTGGTCGTCACGGCCGACCGCGAACTCAGGCGCCGGGTCACGGAACTCGGCGCGGAGGTGGCGGGGCCACGGTCGGTGAACCGCTAGGGGCGGCCCTCGCCGCCGCGCACTCCCGCGACGGCCGCACCGGGGACATCCCCCGACGACCTCCCCCTCGGCCCCCTACGGCCTCCCCGCACCCCTCACGACCCGCGCGTACAGCAGCGCTCCGTCCACTTCGCCCACCTCCTCGTATCCCGCCACCAGCACCTTCCGCAGGCTCGGCACCCGCTCCGGCGCGTACGGCTTGCCGCGGGAGTCGTCCACGATCAGGGCCGGGGCGTGGGCGGCGAGTTCGGCGCGGAAGACCGGCCAGGCACCCTCGACACCGTACTTCTCGCCGACCTGGGGGCCGTTGCGTCCGCCGCTGTAGTTGGTGAGGAGACCGGCCGTGAGGAAGCGGCTGGCGGGGGTGCGGTCGGCCAGCCAGTACGTCTCCGGGTGTATGCCCCAGACGAGGACGCGGTCGCCGGGCTCGGTGCGGCGGGCGGTGGCCTCCGCCAGGCGCTGGACGTGGTCGAGTTCGGGGCGGGGCGCGAACAAGCCCCAGGCGAGGAAGAGGCCGCAGCAGAGGGCCGAGGTGAGGACGGCGGTCACCAGGCGGTCGCGGGGCAGGACCTGCAGGGCGGCCGTCGCCAGCAGGGCCAGCGGCGGCAGGAGTTGCAGGTAGTAGTGGCCGAAGAAGTGGAATCCGGCCAGTACCGCTCCCGCCGACGCGGCCAGCCACAGCCACAGATCCCCCGCCCCGGTGCGGGTCACCCGCAGCGCCCGTGCCACCGGCGGCAGCAGGCCCGCGCACCCGACGGCCACGAGCGCGGTGTTGGCCAGGGCCCGGGTCAGTACGTGCAGTTCGGAGCCGGTGAAGGAGGCGTACGCCGCCGAACCCGTCACCGTCCAGAAGAGGAAGCCGGCCGGGTCGGTGGCCAGCGCCGCGCCCAGCACCGGGACGACGGCCCCCGCCGCGAGCCACGGCAGCCCGCCCCGCGGACCGCCGCCCGTACGGACGTAGAGCCAGATCACCGGCAGCAGTACGGCCGCCCCGGTCTGCTTGGCGAGGAAGGCCGCGGCGACGGCCGCGCCCGCGGCGCCCCAGCGGCCCCGGTCCGCGCACCACATGGCGGCGGCCGTGCAGGGCAACATGAACACCTCGAAGCCGGCGGCCTGCGCGTCCTGCGGGTTCAGCCCGACGGACACCAGCAGGTAGAGCACCCCGGCGGTGCGGCCCGCGCGGTCGCCCCAGCGCCGCCGTGCGAGCGAGGCGAGCAGGACGGCGGTGAGCAGCTGCGCCAGCACCGCCAGCACCCGGACCGGGGCGAGCGACTCGGAGCCGGCGAGCGCGAACGCCCCTTCGTAGAGCCACGGCACCAGCGGCGGCTTGCGGTCCACGACCGTCTCGTACAGCTCCCCGCCGTGCGCCAGCAGGCGTGCCTGCACGGCGAGGTAGCCCTCGTCGGGGTTCCACAGCGGCCGCGCGAAGGAGGGCACACGGGTGAGGCAGGCCAGTGCGGCCAGCAGGGGCAGAAGCCTGGTCCAGTAACCGTGCGCCGCCCCTCGTTCGGCTACGGAGCGTGGTGGGGCGTGGGGCTCGGCGCGCATAGGCCGTACGCTATCCGGCCCCGTATCCCCCAATGAAACGGGACATACGAGGCCGGGTGCTCAGAAGGAACGCTCACGCCTTGTCGCCGTGAGGGGGATGCTCGACCTCCTCGACCGTGGTCTCCTCGTGTCGGCCGAGGCGGCTGCGGGAACGGCCGTACAGGAAGTAGACGACGATGCCGATCAGCATCCAGACGGCGAACCGGATCCATGTCTCGGTGGGCAGGTTCAGCATCAGCCACAGCGAGGCCAGGACGGACACGATCGGGAGCACCGGCACCCAGGGAGTGCGGAAGGCACGGGGCAGGTCGGGACGGGTCCTGCGCAGGATGATCACGCTGATGGCGACGATCACGAAGGCGAACAGGGTGCCGATGTTCACCAGCGCCGCGAGCTCCTGAAGAGGCGTGAAACCCGCGAGGACCGCGATGATCACGCCGAGCAGGATGGTCGGCCGGTGCGGGGTCCGGAAGCGCGGGTGGACGCGGGAGAAGAAGCGCGGCAGCAGACCGTCGCGGCTCATCGCGAAGAAGACACGGGTCTGGCCGAGCAGCAGGATCATGCAGACGGTGGTCAGGCCGACGGCGGCGCCGAAGCTGATGAAGCCGGCGAACCAGGGGTGCCCGGTGGCCTTGAACGCGTCGGCGAGCGGCGCGTCCACGGACAGTTCGCTGTAGTGCTGCATACCGGTGACGACGATCGACACCGCCACGTAGAGGGTGGTGCAGATGAGGAGCGAGCCGAGGATGCCGCGGGGCATGTCGCGCTGCGGGTTCTTGGTCTCCTCGGCGGCGGTCGCCACGATGTCGAAGCCGATGAAGGCGAAGAAGACCACGGAGGCGGCGGTGAAGATGCCCATCACGCCGAAGTTGGCCGGCGCCCAGCCGAACATCACCTGGATCAGCGGCGCGTCCAGGCTGTGCCCGGCCGCCACGGGCACCGGGTCGGGGACGAACGGGTCGTAGTTGCTGCCGGTGATGAAGAAGGCGCCCGCGATGATCACGACCAGGACGACGGTCACCTTGATGGCCACGACGACCGAGGTGACCCGCGCGGAGAGCTTCATGCCGACGACGAGGATGGCGGTGAGCACCAGCACCAGGGCGGCGGCGAGGATGTCGAAGCCGAACCCGTCGGCGCCCTCCCGGGTGCCGAGCGCCTCGGGCAGTTGCCAGCCCGCGTTGTCCAGCAGCGAGGCGATGTACCCCGACCAGCCGACGGCCACCACCGCCGTCCCGAGCGCGAACTCCAGGACGAGGTCCCAGCCGATGATCCAGGCGGGCAGCTCACCCAGGGAGGCGTACGAGAAGGTGTACGCGGAGCCGGCCACCGGGACGGTGGACGCGAACTCGGCGTAGCAGAGCGCGGCGAGGGCGCAGACGACGCCGGCCACCACGAAGGACAGCGCGACGGCCGGTCCGGCGTTGTTCCTCGCGACGGAGCCGGTGAGGACGAAGATGCCGGTGCCGATGATCACACCGACGCCGAAGACCGTCAGGTCCAGGGCGGACAGGGACTTCTTGAGCGCGTGCTCTGGCTCCTCGGTGTCGAGGATGGACTGCTCGACCTTCTTCGTCCGGAAGAGGGTGCTGCTCACGGCGTACCTCCCACGCTTGTCGTCCTCGACATGATCGAGAGGGGGCGTGGTCCGTATGCCCCGACGCGAGCGACTTCACGCGAACGGGCCGGTCGCACCACTCTTCACAGTGGTGGAACCGGCCCATTCAGGGGGTCGCGGACGCGCGGGCGTCAGTCGCGCGCCGCCTCGATCTCGTCGGCGGCCGCCCGCTCGTAGCGCCCGTCCAGCCGGGAGACCAGGCCGGTGACCTGCCGGGCGATGTCCGGGGCGGTCAGGCCGATCTCCGCCATGACCTCGGCGCGGGAGGCGTGGTCGAGGAAGCGCGGCGGGATGCCGAAGTCGCGCAGCGGCACGTCGACGCCCGCGTCCCGCAGTGCCTGTGCGATGGTCGAGCCGACGCCGCCCACGCGGGAGTTGTCCTCGACGGTGACGACCACGCGGTGGCGCTCGGCGAGCGGGGCCATGGCCTCGTCCACGGGCTTGACCCAGCGCGGGTCGACGACGGTGGTGGAGATGCCCTGCTTGTCGAGGAGCGAGGCGATCTCCAGGCACATCGGCGCGAGAGCGCCGACCGAGACGAGGAGCACATCCGGGGTGGTGGTGCCGGGCTCGCGCAGCACGTCCATGCCGCCGACCCGGCCCACCGCGGGGACGGCGGGGCCGACAGCGCCCTTGGAGAAGCGCACCACGGTCGGCGCGTCGTCGACGTCCACGGCCTCGCGCAGCTGAGCGCGCACCTGATCGGCGTCGCGGGGGGCGGCGAGCCTGAGGCCCGGGACGACCTGGAGGATCGACATGTCCCACATGCCGTTGTGGGAGGCGCCGTCGGTGCCGGTGACGCCGGCCCGGTCCAGCACGAAGGTCACGCCGCACCTGTGCAGGGCGACGTCCATCAGGACCTGGTCGAAGGCGCGGTTGAGGAAGGTGGCGTACACGGCGAAGACGGGGTGCACTCCGCCGGTGGCGAGGCCCGCCGCGGAGACGGCGCCGTGCTGCTCGGCGATGCCGACGTCGTAGACCCGCTCCGGGAAGAGCTTCGCGAACCGGTCCAGGCCGACCGGCTGGAGCATCGCGGCGGTGATGGCGACGACGTCCTCGCGCTCCTGGCCGAGCTTGACCATCTCGTCGCCGAAGACGGAGGTCCAGTCGGCACCGGAGGAGGCGATGGGCAGGCCCGTGTCGGGGTGGATCTTGCCGACGGCGTGGAAGCGGTCGGCCTCGTCCTGGAGGGCGGGCTGGTAGCCGCGGCCCTTCTCGGTGAGGCAGTGCACGATCACGGGGCCGCCGAACCGCTTGGCGCGGGCCAGCGCCGACTCCAGCGCCTCGATGTCGTGGCCGTCGATCGGGCCGACGTACTTCAGGCCCAGGTCCTCGAACATGCCCTGCGGCGCGATGAAGTCCTTCAGGCCCTTCTTGGCGCCGTGCAGGGTGTCGTAGAGCGGGCGGCCGACGACCGGGGTGCGCTCCAGGACCTCCTTGGTGCGCGCCAGGAAACGCTCATAGCCGTCCGTGGTGCGCAGTGTCGCGAGGTGGTTGGCGAGGCCGCCGATCGTGGGGGCGTAGGAGCGTTCGTTGTCGTTGACGACGATGACCAGGGGGCGGTCCTTGGCGTCGGCGATGTTGTTCAGTGCCTCCCAGGCCATACCGCCGGTGAGCGCGCCGTCGCCGATCACGGCGACCACGTGGTCCTCGCGCTTGAGCAGCTGGTTGGCCTTCGCCAGGCCGTCGGCCCAGCCGAGAACCGTGGAGGCGTGGCTGTTCTCGATGACGTCGTGCTCGGACTCGGCCTGCGAGGGGTAGCCGGACAGGCCGCCCTTCATCTTCAGCCGCGAGAAGTCCTGCCGGCCGGTGAGCAGCTTGTGGACGTAGGCCTGGTGGCCGGTGTCCCAGAGCACCTTGTCCTTCGGCGAGTCGAACACGCGGTGCAGGGCGATGGTCAGCTCGACCACGCCGAGGTTGGGTCCGAGGTGGCCGCCGGTCTTGGAGACGGCCTCGACGAGGAAGGTCCGGATCTCCTCGGCCAGCTGAGCCAGCTCCTCCGGGCTGAGCCGGTCCAGATCGCGCGGTCCCGTGATGCGGGTCAGCAGCGGCACCCGTGCCTCCTTGCAGTAGAGCTGTTCGAGCTGTTGCCGGGCTTGTCGAGTCTAATGTTCCGCCCCGGCACCCGACGCCAGGGCGGTGGGTCGTACGTCACGCGTTGGGCTCTACCCAGCGGAAGCCGCTTCCACGACATGACTGTGCCCGGCACCTTCGTCGGTGCCGGGCACTGTCACCTACGGCGCGTGGCTATGCGCGACCCGCCGTCTTCTGCGTCTTGCGGGTGATCGAGTCGATGACCACCGTGGTCAGCAGCACACCGGCCGTGATCATGTACTTCACGGGCTCGGCGATGGACTCCAGCTGGAGGCCGTACTGGATGGAGACGATCACCAGCACACCCAGCAGCGCGTTCCAGGTGCGGCCGCGGCCACCGAAGAGGCTCGTGCCGCCGATGACCGCCGCGGCGATCGCGTTCATCAGGAGGTCGCCGGTGCCGGCGCTCTGGTTGGCGGAGGCGATCTTCGAAGCCAGGAAGAGACCGCCGATCGCGGCGAACCCGCCGGAGATCGCGAACACGGAGATCCGGACGGCCGTGACGTTGATACCGGCACGCCTCGACGCCTCGACGCTGCCGCCGAGGGCGAAGATCTTGCGGCCGTAGGTGGTCCGGCGGAGCACGAAGTCCGTGCCCACCAGGAACACCAGGAAGATCACGGTCGCCAGCGGCAGGCCCTTGTACTGGTTGTACATGAACGCCGCGGCGAAGGAGATCACCCCCAGCAGACCCGTCCGCATCAGCGTGTCACTCATCGGCCGGGACGGAACACCCGCCGCCTCACGGCGCCGGTTGCCGAGGAACGAGCTGACGAAGAAGACAGCGGTCACCACGGCCGCCAGGCCGTACGCGGCGGCGACGTCGGTGAAGAAGTACGTCGTCAGCTGGCCGATGAAGCCTTCGCTGTCCAGGTTGATGGTGCCGTTCTCGCCCAGCGTCTGGAGCATGAAGCCCAGCCAGAAGAGCAGTCCGGCCAGGGTGACGGCGAACGCCGGGGCGCCGAGCACCGCGAAGAAGAAGCCGTGCGCCGCGCCGATGGCGGCACCCGCGGCGATGGCGAAGAGCACCGCCGCCCACTCCGGCCAGCCCTGATTCACCGCGAGCACGGCCGCGATGGCGCTGGAGGCGCCGCTGACCGAGCCGACCGACAGGTCGATCTCGCCGAGCAGCAGCACGAACACGATGCCGACCGAGATCATGCCGGTGCCGACCATCGTGACGGTGATGTCGTTGATGTTCTGCGCGGACAGGAACGCGGAGTTCAGGCTCTGGAAGACGATGCAGATGATGATCAGGCCGACGATGACCGGGATGGAACCCAGCTCACCCGCCTTCATCTTGCGCTTGAACTCGCCCAGGTAACCGGCGAGTCCTTGCTCGCGTACCAGCAGACGGGGGTCGACCGCGGTCACCGCGGCGGCGGCCGCCTCGGGGTTCTCGACGGCCTGTCCGTCCGCCGCGGGCGTGGAGGTCTTGTCGATGCTCACTTGGAAACCTCCCCGTTCGTGCGCGCCGCACGGCGGGTCACGGCGTTCTCGGTGGCGCCGGTGATGGCGGAGATGATCTCCTCCTGCGAGGTCGTCTTGACCTCGAAGACGCCGTTGTTACGGCCCAGGCGCAGTACCGCCACCTTGTCGGCGACAGCCTTGACGTCGGCCATGTTGTGGCTGATCAGGATCACGGCGTGGCCGCGTTCCCGCAGCCGCTCCACCAGGTCGAGGACCTGGGCGGTCTGCTCGACGCCGAGGGCGGCGGTCGGCTCGTCGAGGATGACGAGCTTGGGCTCGCCGAGCATCGAACGCGCGATGGCCACGGTCTGGCGCTGACCGCCGGAGAGCGAGGCGATCGGGATGCGCACGCTGGGAATGCGGATCGAGAGCGTCGTCAGCAGCTCGCGCGCGCGGCGCTCCATCTCGACCTCGTCGAGAACCCCCCACTTCCTCAGCTCACGGCCGAGGAACAGGTTGCCGACGACGTCGATGTTGTCGCACAGCGCGAGGTCCTGGTAGACGGTCGCGATGCCCAGCGCCTGGGCGTCGTGCGGCCTGTTGATCGAAACGGCCTTGCCGTCCCATTCGATGACACCCTCATCGATGGGGTGCACGCCGGCGATCGTCTTGACCAGCGTGGACTTTCCGGCGCCGTTGTCGCCGACAAGGGCGACCACCTCACCGGCGTGGACCTCAAGCTCTACGTCGGTGAGCGCCTGAACGGCACCGAAACGCTTGGAGACCCCGCGCAACGCCAGCACGGGCGTAGCGGACACGTGAACCATCTCCTTCGCCGCCTGACCCGGCGGGAGGTTGTGCAGAAAGACTGGGGGATGTTCCGTCCGGCGCCCCGCGACTAGCTTGCGGGGCTGTGTGTGACGCGGGGCGCCGGAGGAGTCTGTGGTGCGGCCGTCCCGGACGGGAACCCTTGAGCGGGTTCCCGTGCTCAGGAGAGGGCCGGAACCGGATCAGCCGCCGATGCCGAGCTTGTCGCAGGCGGACTTGTAGTTGCCGGCGCAGATCTCGTCGGTGGTGTAGATGCCGTCCTTGATCACCGTGTCGTTGATGTTCTCCTTGGTCAGGGAGATGACCGGGACCAGGACCGACGGGACGTCCTTGGCGCTGGCGCTGGAGACCTTGTCCTTGGCGATGGCGCCCAGGTCCTCACCCTTGGCCAGGGCGACGGCCATCTCGGCGGCGACCTCGGCCTCCTGCGGGTAGGACTTGTAGACGCTCATGAACTGCTGGTCCATGATGATGCGCTGCACGGCGGCGAGCTCGGCGTCCTGGCCGGTGACCGGGATGTCGGCGATGCCCGCGGCCTTCAGGGCGGTGATGATGCCACCGGCCATGCCGTCGTTGGCGGAGTAGACACCGGCGATCTTGCCCTTGCCGAGCGCCGTGATCGCCGCCTCCATGTTGGCGTTGGCGTTGTCCGGCGACCACTCCTTGGTGTCGTACTCCTTGCCGATCTTCACCTTGCCGTCGAGGACGGAGTGCGCGCCCTTCTTGAACATGGCGGCGTTCGGGTCGGTGACCGAGCCGTTCATCATGACGATCTGGCCGCTCTTGGCCTTGTCGCCCAGAGCGTCCAGCAGGGCCTGACCCTGGGTGCGGCCGACCTCCTCGTTGTCGAACGAGGTGTAGGCGCTGATCGGGCCCTCGGCGAGGCGGTCGTAGGCGACGACCTTGATGCCGGCGTCGGCGGCCTTCTGCACGGAGTTCTTGATCGCCTTGGCGTCCACGGCGTCCAGGATCAGCACGTCCACCTTGTTGGTGATCATCGTGTCGACCTGCTGGGCCTGAAGGTTGGCGTCCTGGCGGGCGTTGTTGTACTGGATCTCCGCCTTGTTGTTCGTCAGCTCCTTGATCTTCTTCTCGATCAGCGGCCGGTCGAACTTCTCGTAACGCGCGGTCTTGTTCTCCGGAAGGAGCAGGCCGACCTTGATGTTGTCGCCCTTGGCGGCGGAGCTGCTGGCGTCCTTGTCGCCACCCGCTTCCTCAGCGCTGCCACAGGCAGCCAGCGAGACGGCCATCGCACCCGCGGCGATGGCAACGGCGGCACGACGCATACGCGTGTTCACTTCATAACCTCCCTGACGAGGCCGCGTCGTTGCGGCCGAGGTGGCTGGAAGTCAACTCGGCCACACGTGCGACGTCAAGAAGTAAATCCTTAACGGGTTGGCAACGGTGCCATCCGTTCTCTAAGTGAAGGCAGGTGCAGCGGCCGGACGAGCGCCCCCGACGTTGCCGTCCAAAAGGGTCGAATCGCCCATCTCGCTGAGCGCGAGGGCGAGCGCCCCGAGCACCTCCGCACGGCCGCCAAGTGCCCCTGGAAGCACGGAGAGTTGGCGCGCGGCACTGGGGATCGCGTACCGGCCGACGGACTCCCTTATGGGCCCGAGCACCAGCTCCCCGGCCTCGGCGAGATCACCGCCCAGGACCACCCGGCTCGGGTTCAGCAGGTTGCACAGGTTGGCCACCCCACTGCCGATGTGACGGCCGACATCGGCGATCACCCGACGGCAGCCCGGGTCTCCGTCCCGCGCCAGCCGTACGACGCCCTCCATGGTCAGGTCGCTGCCGTGACTGGACTGGAGGAGCGGGAGCACATAGCGGGCGGCCGCGAAGGTCTCCAGGCAGCCCCGGTTTCCGCAGCGGCAGACGGGGCCTGATTCATCGAGTGTAATATGTCCGATTTCACCGGCGGTGCCGCCGGGCCCGCGGTAGATCTTCCCGTCGATCACCAGTCCGGCGCCGACCCCGCTGGCGACCTTGATGTAGGCCAGGTCGCGCACGCCCTTGCCGCCGCCCCAGACCAGCTCGCCGAGGGCGCCCAGGTTGGCGTCGTTGTCCACGTGCACCGGTACGCCGAGCCGCCCCCGCAGCTCCTCGGCGGGCCGGGCGCCGGTCCAGCCGGGCAGGATCGAGGTCGAGCCGAGCGTCCCGGACTCCACGTCGATCGGTCCGGGCACGCCGAGGCCAACCCCGGCGATCTTGGCCGGGTCCACCCCGGTCGCCGCGATCAGCCGGTTTATCAGCTCTTCGGCCCGGTCGAAGCCCTGTGCGGCGGAGGCGTCGACGTCCAGCGGCTCGGACTCCTCGGCCAGCACCTGGTGGGCGAGGTTCCCGACCGCGACGCGCAGATGGGTATGGCCGAAGTCGACGCCGATGACGATGCCGGCGTCGCCGCTGAGCGAGACGCTGCGGGCCCGGCGGCCACCCGCCGAGGTGGGCGTGACCTCGACCGTTCCGCCGTCCTTGAGCTCACGGACGATGTTGGAGACCGTCGCCGCGGACAGGCCGGTCGTCCTTGCGATCTCCGCCTGCGTGAGGGATCCGGCCAGCCGTACGGCTCGGACCACCCGCTCCAGGTTGGCTCGGTGCAGCGACGACTGCGACCCCGGAGTCTCCACGACGACCTCCTGCGCGCGGGACCGCTTCGATGAGGCCCCGTCTATGTCCAACTAGTGAACTCTAAGCTGAGCCGTTCGGGTTGCCTCCCGTCAAGAGGTTGAACAGTTTCAGGGGGACGGGCGGACGCCACACACACCGCTTCCAGGGCGGGAAGCGGTGTGCGAGCGATCGGTCACCGTGCGTTACGCCCGTTACTTCAGGGTTGCCGAAGTCAGGCCCGCCTGCACCTGGCGCTGGAAGGACAGGTACACGACCAGCATCGGGATCATCGCAATGGTCACGCCCGCGAACAGCACGGGCAGGTCGGAGGCATAGCCCTGCTGCTGCTGGAGCTGGATCAGCCCCTGGGTCAGCACATAGCGCTCCGGATCGTCACCGCTCTGTGGCTGCATGAGGACCGTCGGCAGGATGAACTGGTTCCACTGGCCGAGCGTGTTGAAGATCCCCACGCTGATCAGGCCCGGCTTCGCCATCGGCAACATGACCTGGAAGAACGTCCGGGTGTGCGAGGCCCCGTCCAGGATCGCCGCCTCGAACACCGCCGTCGGCAGGGTCCGGAAGAAGGCGTGCATGAAGAACACCGTGAACGGCATCGAGTAGGCGACGTAGACCAGGATCAGACCCTGGTACGTGTTCAGCATGTCCAGCCGCTTGACCATGAAGAACAGCGGGACCAGGGCCAGGAACACCGGGAACATCGCGCCGGCCACGAAGAAGTAGTACAGCAGCCGGTTGCCCCAGAACCGGTAGCGCGCCAGCACGTACGCGGCCATGGAGCCGAACAGCATGGTCAGCGGAACCGAGAAGACCAGCACGACGACCGTGTTGAGGAAGTAGTCGCCGATGCCCTTCTCCCAGGCGCGCGTGAACACGTCGAGTGACCAGTTCTGCGGCCAGCCGAAGGCCGAGCCCGCGATCTGCGAGTCGGTCTTGAAGGCACTGAGGATCAGCCACAGCAGCGGCAGGACGATCATCAGGGCCCACAGGGCGAGGAACCCGTGCGAGAACGCGTTCAGCACCACGCCCTCGCCGCGCCGCTCGCCGGCCCTGTCCGAGGGCCGGAACGCGGGCTCCTTGGCGAGTGTGGGGGCGTTCTCCTTGATGGGTGCGCTCATCGTCGTCTCTCCCGCTCAGAACTCGACGCGCTCGCGGCGGGTGGCGCGCAGCATGACCACGGACAGGATCAGGGTGAGGAGCAGCATGACGACGCCCATGGCACAGGCGTAACCGCTCTTCCCGTAGTAGAGGAAGTTGCGCATCATCACCGTCGACATGACCTCGCTGGCGTGGTCCGGTCCGCCGCCGAACTCGCCCGAGGTCATGGTGGACACCAGGATGAACATGTCCATCGCCGCGATACCGAGGTAGACCCACGCGGTCTGCACGGAGTCCCACAGCAGCGGCAGGGTGATGCGGAAGAACGACTGGGCCCGCCCGGCGCCGTCGATGAGCGCCGCCTCGTAGATGTCCCGCGGGATGGACTGCATCGCGGCGGAGAACAGCACCAGATAGAACCCGACCCCGTGCCAGACCACGACCAGG